>NZ_KV793242.1:0-17000 GCF_001808405.1 Trueperella sp. HMSC08B05
CACCTGGACCTAAAAACCTAGAGCACTCCAGGTTCGGTATGACGTAGTCTGTACTTCGGCGTGTCGTAGATTTGTGAGATTATTCGTGCTAAACACTATATGTGGTGCCCGCAACGTGGGTCAGGACTAGATGTAGGGGTGGGATTGCTGAGGTGCAAATGCTGAGAGGAGAACATGCTGATGAGTGAACGCAGGGAAGGCCGAACACGAAGCGTCGCGGAGGTGCGAGTGCTCGAGGGGCAAGATTCACCTGACCTGGTGTTTTTCTCGAGCGTTTCGGAGAACACCCTCCGCTTCGTCGAGAAGCTCGAGCGCCCGGCGGTGCGGATCCCACTCCGACCGCGCACAGAGGGAATGATCCGAGTGACCAGGCCCTACGTGCTCGTGGTTCCGACCTACGGCGGCGGAGCGCAGGCCGGGGCGGTGCCGCGGCAGGTGATTACGTTCCTGAACGATCCTGCAAACCGCGCGCTGATCCGCGGCGTGATTACCGCGGGGAACACCAACTTCGGTGAGCACTACTGCATCGCAGGACCGATCATCTCAGCCAAGTGCAAAGTTCCTGAGCTGTACCGCTTTGAACTTCTTGGCACCAACCGCGACGTTGCTCGAGTCAAGGCTGGTTTAGACGAATTTTGGGCACGACAGAACACATTAGAAGCAGAAGCAAATGAGGAGGACGTCGCATGACGATCGCCACACCATCAGAAACAACCACCCCCAACACTGCACGGGTTGGCGGGGTCGGCGAGCGGAAGGACTACCACGCGCTCAACGCCCAGCTGAACCTGTTTGCGGCGGACGGGTCGATCCAGTTTGACAAGGATCACGAAGCGGCGGAGGCCTACCTGAACCAGCAGGTCATCCCGAACACGAAGCAGTTCGCTTCGGTGTGGGAACGCCTGGAGTGGCTGATCGAAAACGAGTACTACGAAGCCGAATACCTGCGCGCCTACGACAAGGACTTCGTCGAGCGCCTCCACGAACAGGCCGACGCTTTCGGGCACAAGTTCCAGACCTTCCTCGGTGCGTTTAAGTTCTTCACCTCCTACGCGCTGAAAACCTTCGACGGCAGCCTCTTCCTCGAAAACTTCGAGCAGCGAGTTGTTGCCACGGCGCTGTTCCTCGGTCAGGGTGACGAGGAACTGGCTTCGAAGACGGTCACCGAGATCCTCTCGGGCCGTTTCCAGCCGGCAACTCCGACGTTCTTGAACGCGGGTAAGAAACAGCGCGGCGAGCTCGTGTCGTGCTTCCTGCTGCGCGTTGAAGACAATCTCGAATCGATTGGCCGCAGCGTTAACTCTGCGCTGCAGCTGTCCAAGCGCGGCGGCGGTGTGGCGCTGCTGCTGTCAAACCTCCGCGAGGCGGGTGCCCCGATTAAGCAGGTCGAGAACCAGGCTTCCGGTGTTGTTCCCGTGATGAAGATCCTCGAAGACAGCTTCAGCTACGCGAACCAGCTCGGCGCTCGCCAGGGCGCAGGCGCTGCGTACCTGCACGCGCACCACCCCGACATTATGCGGTTCCTCGACACGAAGCGTGAAAACGCTGACGAGAAGATCCGCATTAAGACCCTGTCGGTTGGGGTTGTGATTCCGGATGTGACCTTCGAACTGGCTAAGCAGAACAAAGATATGCACCTGTTTAGCCCCTACGATGTGCTTCGCGAAACCGGTATTCCGCTTTCGGATCAGTCAATCACCGAGCGCTACGACGAGTTCGTCGCGAACCCGCGGATCCGCAAGACCACGATCAGCGCGCGCGAGTTCTTCAAGACCCTCGCTGAGCTGCAGTTCGAGTCGGGCTACCCGTACGTGCTGTTCGAAGACACTGTGAACCGTGCGAACCCGCTCGAGGGGCACATCAACATGTCGAACCTGTGCTCGGAGATTCTGCAGGTGAACACCGCCTCTGAGTACGACGCCGCAATCGGGTACGAGACGATCGGTCACGACATTTCGTGCAACCTCGGCTCGCTGAACATTGCGCAGGCAATGGCCAGCCCGGACTTCGGCGCAACCGTTGAGATTGCGGTGCGGGCGCTGACGAGTGTGTCGGATCAGACCGACATTCAGGCGGTGCCGTCAATTGCCGAGGGTAACCGTGCGTCACACGCCATCGGCCTCGGCCAGATGAACCTGCACGGCTACCTCGCTTCGCAGCGCATCCACTACGGCAGCGAAGAGGGAATTGACTTCACCGACGCGTACTTCCGCACGGTGACCTACCACGCGCTGCGCGCTTCGAACCAGCTGGCGATTGACCGCGGTGCGACCTTCGCGGGCTTCGAGAAGAGCGACTACGCTGACGGCAGCTACTTCGACCGTTACACGGCCGAGGAGTGGGTGCCAGAAACCGCGCGGGTGCGTGAGCTCTTCGCCGAGGCTGGAGTTGCGCTGCCGACGGTTGCGGACTGGGAACAGCTGCGCGAGTCGATCCGCGAACACGGTATCTACAACGCGTACCTGCAGGCGGTGCCACCGACCGGGTCGATTAGCTACGTGAACAACTCGACGGCTTCGATCCACCCGATCGCCTCGAAGATTGAGATTCGTAAAGAGGGCAAGCTCGGCCGCGTGTACTACCCGGCTCCGCACATGACAAACGACAACCTCGAGTTCTTCGAAGACGCCTACGAAATCGGCGCCGAGAAGATCATCGACACCTACGCTGCTGCGACCAAGCACGTGGATCAGGGTCTGTCGCTCACGCTGTTCTTTAAAGACGAGGCGACCACTCGCGACATCAACCGCGCGCAGATCTACGCGTGGCGCAAGGGCATCAAGACGCTGTACTACATCCGCCTGCGCCAGCCCGCGCTCGAGGGAACCGAGATCGAAGGCTGCGTTTCCTGCGCGCTGTAGTCGCGTTCGCGCCCGCGTGTGCGCCCGTGCTGCGCGCGCGGGCGCACCGCGCGCCGTCCGCGCACTCCGCGCACTGACCACCAGACACCACTAGTGAAAGAGCTTTATTGAACTATGACTGATCCGTTGAACACCGACCGCCCGCTGCAAGAGATCTCGGTCACCCCGCCGTCGTACCGCCACGACCCGGCAGCGCGGCTGCGCCCCATTAACTGGAACCGCGTCACCGACGACAAAGACCTCGAGGTGTGGAACCGTCTGACCGCGAACTTCTGGCTGCCAGAGAAGGTGCCGCTGTCAAACGACATCCCCGCGTGGCAGAAAATGACCCAGGAAGAGCGCACCCTCACGATGCGCGTCTTCACCGGTCTGACCATGCTCGACACCGTGCAGGCAACTGTCGGTGAGATCGTGCAGATCCAAGACTCCCGCACCGAACACGAAGAGGCCGTCTACACCAACATTGCGTTCATGCAGTCGGTGCACGCCCGCTCGTACTCCTCGGTGTTCTCAACGCTGACGAGCACCCCGGAAATCGACGACGCCTACCGCTGGGCAGTTGCCAACGATCTGCTGCAGGAACGCTGCAAGAAGGTGCTGCACCACTACTACGGCGATGATCCGCTCAAGCGTAAAGTGTCTTCGACGCTGCTGTCGTCGCTGCTGCTGTACGCAGGGTTCTACCTGCCGCTGCACTTCTCGGTGCACGCGACGCTGACGAACACCGCAGACATGATCCGCCTGATTCTGCGTGACAAGGCAGTGCATGGTTACTACTCGGGTTACAAGTACCAGCGCGGACTCGAGACGCAGAGCAAAGAGCGTCAGGAAGAGATGCGCAAGTTCACCTTCGACCTGCTGGAAGAGCTCTACGAGCTTGAGCTGCAGTACTCGGGTGAGCTGTACGAGCCGCTCGGCCTGATGGACGACGTTGCCGTGTTCGTGCGTTACAACGCGAACAAGGCGCTGATGAACCTCGGTTACCCGTCGCGGTTTACCGCTGAAGAGACCGAAGTGAACCCTGAGATTCTCGCGGCGCTGTCACCTGGCAGCAACGAAAACCACGACTTCTTCAGTGGATCAGGATCGAGCTACATCATCGGTAAGGGCGAAGACACCACCGACGACGACTGGGACTTCTAGGCTCAAGGGCGTAACGGCTCGAGGGCTCAGCGGCTCGATTCGGGCCGCACCGTCCGAATAGCGCACCGCGGGTTGGACGCTGGCACACGCCGGCAACCTTCCCGCGGTGCGCTGTTTTGTGCCCGAGCCAGCGCGATTCTTGTCGACTATGATCGACAAAACCTCCGCAAAGTAGCAGCTTGTCGACTATACTCGACAAAACAGGGAGGTTTGTGGTGGACAGAATCATTGAACGCCCGAGATACTTTTCGCGGATCCAGCCCTTTATCGACAAACCCCTCGTGAAGGTGCTCACCGGTGTGCGTCGCTGCGGCAAATCTACGATTCTGCAGCAGCTGCAAGAAGTGATTCGCGCGGGCAGCGCTGATCCACAAGTGTTTGCGATGGATTTTGAGTCCGCTGACGGGCTTCACATCACAGACGCAGCGGCGCTGCTACGGCGCATCGAAGCCGAAAACCTCAACAAAAACACCCGCGCGTATTTCTTCTTTGACGAAATTCAGCAGGTCGCCGACTGGGAGAAAGCCATCAACGCGATCCGCGTCGACTATGACGCAGATATCTATGTCACCGGGTCGAATTCGCGCATGCTTTCCGGTGATCTCGCCACACATCTTGCCGGTCGCTACGTTGAGTTCTTGATCCAACCGTTTTCGTTTGCGGAATTTGTCGAGCTGCACCGCCAAAGCGACCGCACACTGAGCGAACGCTTCCAGCACTTTGTGCAGTTCGGCGGTTTCCCGGCGTTGAAATACTTCAACCTCGACCGGGAACCCTCGCTCGACTACCTTGACTCGGTGTACAACTCGGTTGTGCTCAAAGACGTGATTGAGTATCACCAGATCCGCGACGTCGACATTTTTCACCGCATCGTCGGTTACTGCTTCGCAAATATTGGAAAAACCTTCTCGGCGCAGTCACTGGTGCGTTTTTTCAAAAGCGAGGGGCGCACCGTTTCGGTTGATACCGTGTTGAACTACCTTGAGTTTTGCGTGAACGCTTTCTTGATTTATCGGGTTCCGCGCTTTGACATTGCGGGGAAGGCGAGGCTTCGGGCAACTGAGAAGTACTATGCGGTGGATCACGGTTTTCGTGAAACGCTCGGCCTTTCGAACCAGGCCGACATTGAGCTGACCCTCGAAAACATCGTGTGCGTGGAGCTGCTTGCGCGCGGGTACGAGGTAAGTGTCGGAAGAGCCGGCGCGCGCGAGATTGACTTCATCGCCCGCAAAGGTTCCGACACTGAGTACTTCCAGGTGAGTTACCTGCTCGGCAGTCAAAACACCGTCGACCGCGAGTTCGGTGCCTTTCGCGGGGTTACCGACAACTTCCCGAAAACCGTGCTGAGCATGGACCAGTTCGACATGAGCCGCGACGGGATCCAACACAAAAACATTATCGAGTGGCTTGTCGAGCCCTCACCGTTGCACAGCTAGGTGTCATCGCCTAGCCTGAATACCAACATGACCGGTACCGCTACCCATTTTGGTGGGAGCCCAGGGCCGGTCTTTGTTTTTCTCGATCTAGCCGTCATGCTCCTGTAGCCAAATGAGGCCACCCAACGCGCTGGGGCCGTGGCATTATTTAGGTAATCGTTCAGCCCGCTTCGACCATCAGGTTGGAGACGGGCTGGATTTCTTTCGAGGCATGAAAACCCGATGAAGAAGATCAAAAATCCCACCACGGTTGAAGTGCAGATTGCCCTCATGCGCTCACGAGGGATGGAGCTCAACGAATCCCTAGCAAGGCAGTGGCTGTCTAGCGTCTCTTACTACAGGCTGTCCGGGTATTGGTACGCCTACCGGATTCTCCCAGAGCCTGAAGACCCCAAACAGCCGCAACGCGCCGACAGCTTTGTGCGAGGCACGAAGTTCGAAGAAATAGTCGCTCTCTACGAATTCGACCGTAAAATGCGCACACTTATTTACGATGGGATTGAGCGGATTGAGGTTGCGCTACGTGCACGGATCGGCGAACTACTCGTCGCGAAAGGAGCCTTATCTTACAAAGATCCAGGTATCTTTCGTGAGGATTTCCGGCATCAAGACTGGCTAGAGACTGCTGAGAAGCGTGTGGATCGCGAGCGAAAACGTAACCGCGCTGTGGCTCACTACAGTGTCAACTACGGGGATTACCCATTCTGGGTTCTTGCTGATGTCCTTGATTTTTCCGATATTTCCATCCTCTTTGATGGCCTCACTCTTGATGATCAGCGGAGTATTGCACACAGTTTCGGTTTCTTTGGCGACGTCGATCGATTGAACTCTAAGCAGAAGAAGAGCTACTACAACCAAGATCCCCTCGCTCGATGGTGCGAACAACTCACCGTTCTGCGAAACACAGGTGCACATCACGGCCGCGTATGGAACCGCCACTTCACCCCGGCAGCGACGAATGCTTTCCGAACGATACAAGAACTGTCTTGTCTCCCGAAGGGGCAAAGTGAACGGCTCTTCGGCGCTCTCACTGCCATAGCATTCATGCCTCGGAGCGTCTCTCCGGGATCCACCTGGGTAAAAAATTCATAGACTGATTGCGGAGGAATATGAGCCCCTGGAACTACGGAAAATCGACGAGATGGGTTTCCCTGATGACTGGAATGGAGTCTCCAGTAGCTAGAACGTGGCTTCCTCGCCATCCCTAAGGGTTGAGGTTGAACACCTCAACAAATGGATCAAGCGGCCCACGAATCCTGGCGTAGTCTTGGCGCTTATTCTGCCCATAAAGAGTTAGTCGCACATGGTGAGGCTTGATGACAAGCCACATCGACGAGCGACAAAACAGCTACAGAAGCAATTGCTATACCAAGGCCTACCGCATTTCAGAGTAGACCGCGGGGCGGCGTGGATCTGTACGAATGTCAGTGCTGCGGGCTACTGTGAGTTCTATGGTTCCCGGTTCGGAACCATAAGGCGCGGAACAACCTCCGCAGCCAAGCACTGTGACAAGGAGTTTCACGGATGAACAAAGAGCAGCAGCGTGCCGCGCTCCACAAAACCATCTGGCAGGTCGCGAACGATCTACGCGGATCAGTTGACGGCTGGGACTTCAAATCCTATGTGCTCGGCGCACTGTTTTATCGTTTCATCTCGGAAAACCTCACCGCGTTCATCAACAAGGGTGAGCGCGAAGCCGGCGATCCGAACTTTGATTACGCAAAGCTCTCTGACGAAGACGCAGAGTTCGCCCGTCCGAGCATCGTCAACGACAAGGGCTTTTTCATCTTGCCGTCCGAACTGTTCGAAAACGTCAGGAAGCGAGCAGAAAACGACCCGAACCTCAACGAAACTCTCGAGGCGGTGTTCCGAGACATCGAAGCTTCTGCGGTGGGGGCCCGAAGCGAACACGACATCAAAGGTCTGTTTGACGACTTCGAGGTCAACCACTCACGCCTTGGCAACACCGTTGCGCAGCGAAACGCAAAACTCGTGAAGCTGTTAAACGCGATTGGGGATCTCCCTCTCGGCGGTGAGTACGCAGACAACTCCATTGACCTGTTCGGCGACGCTTATGAGTTCCTCATGCAGATGTACGCCTCCAACGCCGGTAAATCCGGGGGCGAGTATTACACCCCGCAAGAGGTTTCAGAACTGCTCGCCCACATCGCCATTGACGGTAAGAAGCGTGTGAACCGAGTGTATGAAACTTTCATGCAACGCTGGATACAAACGCGCGCGAACTACTGACGAACCCGGACTTCGCGCTCATAGCGCAGTCCTACGGTCTGCACGGCGAAACCGTGCGCTCGACCGATGAGATCGTCGACACTGTCGAACGGGCATTGATGAGCCCGACCGGTGCACTGCTGCACGTCATCACCGACCCGACGCTGCGCGCCCCCCTCCCCGGAGGTGCCGGCCGGGGTAATGAACGGAGACCGACCATGACACACACGTCACAGGCTGAGGCATTCCTCGCCGACTGGAACGTCCACTGCACTTTCGGTGCGGTGCCCGGCACCCACGGGGTCGACCGGCAGGAGGCCACCGAGCCCGACGGCCAGCAGCGCCGCTGGTTCGCAGAGCTCCTGCAGCGCCACGGGATGAAGGTCGTCCGCGATGAGATCGGCAACCAGTTCGGGCCGGTCGAACTCGACCTGGCCGCGTATGCCGAGATCCACGTCGAGCAGGGCCAGCAACATGGACGAGGACGGCGTCACGCGCTGCTCGGGGCGGCCACGCTCATCGTTGCCGCCCGCGAGCTCGTCGACGACTACGAAGAGGGCGTTCTGCATTCCGCGGTCGGTGAGATCACCGTCTACCCGAACTCCCCGGTCGTCGCCAGCGAGGCCCGCATCCTGCTCGACCTGCGTTCACCGAGCATGGAGGTCATCGACAGCGCGGCTGCGAAGCTGCGGACGAGCATCGCCGAGGTGGAGGAGACCGTCGCTGTCGAGATCGACATCGTCCACGAGCACGCCTGGGACCAGAACCCCTACCAGCCGGAGGGCACCGCGTTCCGTCGCCAAGGCATTCGGCCTGTCCCATGGCGAGGTGCTGACCGTGGCCGGTCACGATTCGACGAACATGAAGGACCTTGTGCTGACGGTGATGCTGTTCGTGCCGAGTTTCGAAGGCGTCTCGCACAACCTCAACGAGTTCACCAAGGACGACGACCTGCTCGCCGGTCTCGACCACCTCACCGAGGTGCTGCGACGGATCGTGACAGATCCCGCGGTGGTGGCCGAGGCCGGGAACGGCTGATGCTGGCATAGGGGCTCGAACAGAACGACATGCGGAAGCGGCGAGGTGCACCCTCGCCGCTTCCTGCTTCTTCCGGAGGCTGCTGGCCTCCGGGATTCCGTTTGTCCAGGCAGCGCCAGAAGCTGCTCGCGGTCGCGTCGACATCGCCGTGGGTGCCGGTGTAGGATCCCTCTTAAGGTTAGGCTAACCTAAGAAAGGCTTACATGTCCAAACGAGGCAATCTGCTTGAGAGCACCGCGAAGTCGACGATCCGTGCGGTCTACTCGCGGTCCATGGCGCTGCCACCGGAGCGCGACCACTGCCCCCAGTTCTCCGCTCGCGTCACCGCCGTCACCGACCTGACGCCGGCGTTCCGCCGCGTCACGATCACAGCCTCGGAGATCTCAGACGTGGCGCTGATGGGTCCGGATGAGTATGTGGGTCTCTTCATGCCGCCGCCCGGGCAGGGCCTCCAGATGCCCGACTACGCAGGTCTCAACCCACGATCGACTCTCTCGCGCATTCCGGAGGCCTCCCGCCCCGATCTGCGGTGGTACACAGTGCGCGAACATCGCGCGGCGCTCGCTGAGATCGACATCGACATCGTCAGCCGCGGACACGACGGTCCCGGCGCCCGCTGGATCACACGGGTGAAACCTGGCGATCCGGTCGGCCTGCGCTTTCAGACCGCGCCTTACGGCAGTGCTCCCGATGTCGGGCACCACGTGCTGATCGCCGATGAGACCGGTCTTCCCGGTGTGCTCGAAATCCTCTCCGCTCACAAATCGGACCCCGAGCTGCGCTTCAGTGCGATCGTCGAGGTGCCGAGCGAGGACCATGTCCTGCCGGGTACGCGCGAAGCCGGCATCGCCGTCGTGTGCCGCGGTGGAGACGACCCCGGTTCTGCGCTCGCCGCTGAACTCGGCCAGCAGCAGTTGGGCAGGATCGACTACGGATGGGTGTGTGCCGAGGCCAAGACTGCCGCGCTCGGACGGCGCTTCCTGGTCAAGGAATGCGATGTCCCCCGCCGTCAGGTGATGAGCTCGGGCTTCTGGAAAGTTGGTCGTGCGCGCCTCTGACACACGAATCCGCAACGGATCCTCGAAAACCCGGCTCAGCGAACGGCGCTTCCTGCTGCTTCTTGCGCTGTATGCCTCCCAGTACTTCGGCATCGGGTTCCTCATGACCGGCGCTACGGCTATCCTCCGCGAGAAAGGGGTCGCACTCGAATCGATGGCAGCCGTGAGTGCCCTGGGGATGCTCTGGGCGGTGAAGTTCCTGTGGGCACCAGTGGTCGACCGATTCGGCCGCAACCGGGCCGGGGGCCACTACCGCAGCTGGCTGCTCGTTCTTCAGCCGCTTCTCGCCTGCGTCCTTGCGGTCATCGCCTGCCTGCCGGATGTGCGCGCACAGTTCGGGGTCTTCCTGCTGCTGGCCGCCGTCTACATCCTCCTCTCGGCGACGCAGGACGTAGCGGCCGATGCCTTGGCGATCTCTTCGATCCGCAGTGATGAACGCGGATTCGCCAACGGCGTCCAGGTTGCCGGGAGCTACATCGGCCTCATCGTCGGAGGCGGACTCACGACCGTGATCTACGGGTGGGCCGGCTGGTTCGCCGTCCTCGCGACTCTTGCTGTGCTCACCCTCCTGCCGACGCTGCTGATCGCCGTGAGCCCTGAACCCCCAGCCAGCGCCGAGGCGCGGGCCGCGCGGATCTCGGTGAACACCATCTGGACGGTGGTGCGCCAGCGGGGCGCGGGGATCTGGATGCTGCTTGTGGTGCCGATAACGTGGATGGGCCTCACTGCAGGCTACAGTCTCATCACCCCGAGCCTCATCGACCAAGGTTGGAGCGCCGAAGAGACAGCCACCCTGACTACGCTGCTCGCTGGTGTCTGCGGGACAGCTGCCGCCCTCGGCACAGGGGTGCTGATCCAGCGCTTCGGCAGGGAGCGCGTCCTGCTGGTCGGCTGTGCACTGGCGGTTATCGGAATGGTCGCGTTCCTCCCCGTCATCTCGGGTGTAGCATCCACGGTCTACATCGTCGCGGTGACGATCGTGTTCTTCCTCGGCTACACCGCCGGCTCCATCATCGTGTACTCGATCAACATGGACTACTCGCGTCCGGGCAGCGCTGGGTCGGACTACACCACGCTCGCCTCGTTCGCCATGCTCGTGTCCTTCGGCGCTGGCGCGGTCTCCCTGTCTGTGGCCGGCCAGCTGGGCTACGTGTCGGTGTTCGTCGGTTCGAGCATCCTCTACGCCATCGGCGCGGCACTGACCGTGTGGCACCAGCGGCGATACCGGACGCAGACGCTCAACCACGGCGCCGGTCGCGCCGTGCTGCCGGTCGAGTCGGCCGCTGCGGGGCCCGAATCGGTCGTCAGCACCGCTCTCAGCGCGACTGCACCTGACCGGGAGGAACGTGAACGCTGAACCCGGCGCTTGCGCGTGTTCCGTCGGCGGGGTGCAGTGCCAAGTCGTGCCGGCCGAGGCTTCAGTCGTCTGAGAGGTAACCGGTCTCCGGGTCGATCTCGGCGAGGAAGTCGCGGATCGCCTCGATGTGGTCCTCATCCGTCAGCGTGGAAGACGGATAGGTCCCGCCGGCAAAGCCGTAGCCCGGATTGGGTCCGGTGAGCCAGTCCTAGTGATACAACTGCAGATCACTGAGAAGGTCGATCCAATCACTGGTGTTCGCTCGCGTAGTAGGCAGATCATCTTCCCGCGCTTCCACCAGTGGGAGGCCGTCACTAGTTTGCTCGAGACCACGAGCGCTGAGGGGGCGGGTAGTAAGTACCTGATCTAGCACTCTGCAGGATCAGGAAAAACGAACTCGATCGCGTGGCTGGCTCACGGGCTGGCGAACCTCCACAACGCCGATATTTCGAAGACTTTTGATTCGGTGATTGTCGTGACAGATCGTACCGTGCTCGATGACCAGCTTCAGAAGGCAATCAAGGCAATTGAGGGCACGAGGGGTTTGGTCGAAACGATTAACGCTGACGAGGTTTGTAAAGCGTCAGCTACCTCAAAATCGGACCTGTTAGCCAAGGAACTGAGTAGCGGCAAGCTCATCATCATCGTCACGTTCCAGACTTTCCCGTTAGTGCTTGAGGCGCTTGCGCAGCAGGGTGGGCTCGCGGATCGCAAGTTTGCGGTAATCGCGCACTAGGCGCACTCATCTCAGACCGGTACAAGTGCTCAGAAGCTGCGACAGGTTCTTTCACAAGCAGAGGTCGAAGCCCTCGAGGGCGGTGGCGAGGTAAGCGTCGAGGACGTGCTTGCCGGTGAGATGGCAGCGCGGGCGACAGCTCAGAACATCTCGCTCCATGCATTTACTGCTACGCCGAAGGGCAAGTCGTTGGAGATGTTTGGCGCCCTGGTGCGGATGGGTTGCCACAGCCTTTCCACGTGTACACGATGCAGCAGGCCATCGAGGAGGGTTTTATCCTTGATGTGCTGCGTAACTACACGACTTATGAGACGGCTTTCCAGCTCGCTCAGAGAGCTGGTGGTGCTGTTGGTGGTGAAGATCTCGTCGATGAGGGCACCGCGAAAGAGAGCCTCATGCGGTGGGTGAGTCTGCATCCGGCAAACATTGTTCAGAAGGTTCAGATCATCGTCGAGCATTTCCGCGAGAATGTTGCTGAGCTCCTCGATGGACACGCTAAGGCGATGGTGGTGACCTCGAGCCGAGCCGCTGCGCTGAAGTACAAGATGGCAATCGATGCTTATGTTGAGAAACACAATTACCCATTGGGAACCTTGGTGGCGCTCTCCGGAAGCTTAACCGCTGAGCAGATTGATGATTTCGTGCCCGGAGTGCAGGAGCCATATACAGAAACGAACATGAACCCTGACCTGCGCGGGCGCGGGATTCCACAGGCGTTCGCGGGCGATCAGTTCCAGGTTCTGATTGTTGCCAACAAGTACCAGACGGGCTTTGATCAGCCGTTGCTGTTCGCGATGTACGTGGACAAACGCCTTGACGGGATCGAAGCGGTCCAGACGCTTTCCCGTCTGAACCGTACCCTGCCGTCGAAGGGTAAAGACACCATGTACATTCTTGACTTCGTCAACGACACGGACACGATCCGTGACGCACTCCTGCCGTACTACCGCACTGCCGAAATCATTGAAACTACCGACCCAGACCTCGTGCATGACCTTGCGCGGAAGCTTGAAATTGCCGGGATCTATACGAAGGATGACGTGGATGCCTTCGCGCAGGCATTCATCATCGAGAAGAAGCACGGTAAGCACACTGCACCGCTGAAGCAAGCCGCTGATCGGTTCAATGACCACTACGTCGCAGCCTTGGCCGACAACACAAAGGCCGAGATTGACGAGCTTGACCTCTTCCGCAAGGACGTTGGCTCATTCGTGCGCCTCTACGATTTCCTGTCTCAGGTTGTCGACTATCAGGACACCGACCTCGAGAACCTCGCCCTGTTCCTCCGGCTACTACGACCGCGACTTACTGGTCGCAAGACTCCAGAAGAGCTGGACTTTAACAACATCGAGCTCACCCTCATCAAGCAGACGCGCCAGAGCGAAGGAGCTATTTCACTCGGCGGCGACGGCGAGAAGCTCAACCCGATGGGAGTTGGCGGTGGACGTTCGCGCGACCCGCACCTGGTGGCCTGGGAAGAAACCCTGAACAACATCAATTCCCTGTTTGAGGACGAAGAGTTTGACCCTGGTTCAGTGGAGTCTTGGGGACAGGGCGTCGTCACGATTCTGGTTCAGAATGAAGAGATTAAGGATCAGGTCAACGCAAACACCAAGGAGCAGTTTCGTGAGTCGCAGACGATCGAAACTGCCGTCACGAATGCGGTGCTCGATCACCAGGACTCCCAGCAAAACATCATGGAGAAGTTCTTCGAAAGCGCTCATCGTAAGGGCCAGATCATTAAAGAGATCTCCGACCTTGTTTACTGGGAGCTTCGCCACCAGGCTGAGAAGGATACACAGCCTCAAGACGATGAAGAGGATGACGTCGACCAGGAGTAGCAATTGCTGCGCGCGAAATCCCGACTGGTTCACCCCTCTACGGAAGACAGCCGGGGTAGCGGCGTGCCGGACACTCAACGGTTAAGCAGCCTAATCTCCAAACGACGGCGACGGTACGAATTCCCAGTTCATAGCCGGTCTCGGCGCTATCGGATAGCACCACTCCGCACCAGGGTCTTGTATCCAACGTGACCGGTTATGCGAAACTTTCATAGCACGAGGGATACAAACGCGCGCGAACTGCGATTTAGCTGCCTGACTGGTTCAACTAGCGAGGAGGCTATTCACGTGCTGTTGTCATTGCCCTCTCATGGGGACGGCTTCGATCTTGCCCGCCAGAATAGCGAGCCAGACAAAACACAAAACGGAAAAGGCTCTCCAGGGGTAACCGCCCATGACAATCGCTCGAGAAATCTTGCGCTTTAAGGGCAGCCACCTAATCTCTGAGCGGTTATATTCTTGTAAACACAAGTACGGCAAACCGTTTTCATCACAAGGGAAGCCCTATCATGGCGAGTGCGCTCACAGGACCAATCGCGGCCTTCAACGAGAGCCTTACATCCATTTTCTTCCAATTCATCGAGGAAAGTGTCTGGAATGTGGGCTCCTGGTCGGGGCCGCTCATTGACGGATTTGTGGCCCCAAAGATCACCCCATGACAAGTCAATGCCACCTTCGGGGATCCCGAAGCAACCGGTTGCGGGAGCCTGTGGACGCGGACGCCGTCTTGGAGTGCGAGGACCTCCACGGCGACCTGCGCACCGCCCCCGGCCGCCGAGATCTCGCAGTATGACGTCGAGATGATGGAGGACACCGCCATCCGCGGTCACTAGACACCATGAACTACGAGTTCCACGATTTCGAGACGCTCGTCGAGATTCCGGGCGAGTGGCAGGTCCGCCTCATCCTCTCCGATGACCTCGATGCGGCTTACGTTCCCCTGTCACCGGAGATGACGGCGCGCATCGCTGAGGCTCTCGAAGAGGCACCGGAGTGGTTGGCGGTAGCACGGGAGCGGATCCGGGAGGAATTTCCGGACGGTGAGGTACCTGAGCTGACCAGCGTGTGCGTGCTGTCCGAACCCCTGGAACGCTGGCGCTTCGGGGTGTCCTTCTGGCTGGCGGAGGATCGTGAGCACGGTCGGGGCCTGCAGTTCGCCGCCACCGAGACCGAGGGTTACACCGTCGTGGAGTACGGGGGCGCCGAGGTGGCCTTCTACTGATCCCCGCACACCGCTTCGTGCTCGACTTGCCCGGGGTGTTCGAGCTGGATCGTCGAGTGCTCGATGCGCAGTTCCCGCGGCGCCTGCTGCGCCGCCCCGAGAATTCCGCACTCCTCTGCCGGCACACGCTCCTGATCGACGACGGGGTAGGTGTCAGCATCGTCAAGAAAAACCATGGGGGCCAGAATCCCACAAAAATCCCACAAGAGATATGACAGCCACGACAATGGTGGCCCTCATGGCACTAACGACGTGGACCTGACCAGCGCAAACACAAAACCCCAGCAGGCAGCCAGCCGACCCAGCGCAACCGGACGCCACCGACAACGTTGACGGCACCGATAACGCAAGCACCCCATCGGACGCTGGTGGAACCGATAACGCAGGCACTGCATCGAGCGGGGGAGCGCTGGCGCGCACGGGTGCAGAGGTTGTGCCTGCCGCGCTTGCGGCTGTGACTGTTGTGGCGGGCATGGCGTTGTTGTTGGTGATGCGCCGCCGACGTGCCTAAGGCGTCTTGAGGTGAGCCTCGTCGTTCCCTTTCTTGCGAGGGGAGGCGCTCGTGGATGTGGTTTTCATTTTCGCGAGGAAGCCGCGCAGCGTGATGAGTACGCCGTAGATGACGGAATACAGAACCAGGCGGTAGAGGAACGTGAGGAAGTCGTTGATGTCGCGGAGCTTGTTTCCGTCGGTGTCCACGATGATGTTGTCGCCGGTGACGGCTGTTTCGCCTTGGGTGGGGTGCTCGATGATGACGCTAGCGGAGAGGTATTCGCCCTCGTTGAGGAACAGTGCCTCAAACGGCGCGTTGTAGATCGGGTTGCCAGGGACGTCCGCGATCGCGCTGACGATGGCCCCGACTATGAACAGGAGGGTACCGAACACGGTCCACCCCTTGCTTGGGAGGAGCAGTATGAGGAAGATCCCGAGGAGAATCCCTGATGCGACCCACGGCACTTCCGACATCACTACGACCAGGAGCATGAACAGTTGCATCCCTAGGGAGAACAGCCCGAAGATCAGGAGTAATCCGAGGACGACGAAGATAACTCGGATCTGAGGCGGGACCTTCTTGAGAAGCCTGCGAGCCATCGGAGTTTTCGAAGTATTCGGTGCTTCTGGTGAGGTTGTCACAGCGACGTCCTTTATCTTCGGTGCAGTCACCGCTTTCGCTGGTGGAACTGCAGAAATCTAACGCCAAGGCCAAAGAAAGTACCTTCTTGAGATCACGTTAGCCGCCCATGGTGAACTGGTCAGCGACCGTCGGTGAACGGCAGGTGAACCCGGGGTCGCTGGTGGGGCGGCGGCGTAGCTCCGCCAGGAACCAACAGGTAGCGAGCCTCCTACCCTTTCGCTGTTCTCCCAGTTAATGTGGACGCATACCCCTTTGAGTGCCCAAGGAGGCGTCCCCGAATGACTTCAACCGCGTTTTATCAGACTGTTGTTTGGAATACAGCTGATAAATTTCTGCGCTCCATTGTGGAGCCTGAGGATTACGGGGACTACATTCTTCCGTTGACTGTATTGCGGCGCCTTGAATGTATTCTCGCGCCGACCAAGAACGATGTACTTGACCTAGTGTCGCAGCTCCAATCGGAGGGGTATAGCGATGCGATGATCGACTGGCAGGTGCAGCAGAAGTTTGACTTGTCGTTCTATAACTCGTCGCGGCTGGATCTGACGCGCATTGCGCAACTTGATGACCATGTCTATGAGTCGTTGATGGAGTATGTTGGCTCGTTTTCGTCGTCGATCCGTGACATTTGGGATGCCTTCGATTTCGATGTGCGGATGAAGACCCTCGACTCCGCTTCCCGCTTGTGGCAGGCAGTCAAGCACTTCGCAGGCATCGATATGAGCATAGAAGCGCTGCCTGATACACAGATGGGCGACCTGTTCGAACACATCATGTATAAGTCCTTCGACACGAAGGGTAAAGCGGCCGGTGCTTTCTATACCCCGCGAGACGCTATCCGTTTGATGGTGGACATTCTTTTCGCGTCGGATGACGTTGGGTTGACTGAGGACGGTGCCTCGCGGGCTGTCTACGACCCGCTCGGTGGATACAACACCGTATTC
>NZ_KV793243.1:0-36807 GCF_001808405.1 Trueperella sp. HMSC08B05
GGCGGACGGCTGCGGACAGAGCGCCCGGGGGGTCGGCCGCGCGCTCACCCACGAGGATGATGGAGCCGGCGGCGGAAAGATCAGCGAACGCCTCGCCGAAGCCCTCAGCGCCGCCCGCGGCGATCGCGTCGAGCACCTCGGCCTCCGTACCCGGCACCGCCGGCAGGAAGCGAGCGTTCATCTTCGACGTGCCCAGCGTCTTGTAGGCGGAGACCACCGTGACCGCCGTGGTCTTCGCCAGAACGCCCTTGCGAAGGCGCAAGAAGACCGAGCCGATCTCGTCCTCGGCCTCCAGGCCCACCGTGAGAACGTGCCCGGCATGCTCGATGTCGGCGTAGGTGACGCCGAGCTCGGTGCCGGCCACGTGCGCCGCGAGGAACTGGTCCTCCTCGGCGCTGCCGCGGCGGGTGCGGAAGTCGATATCGTTCGTGCCGAGCGCCACGCGGGCGAACTTGGAATACGCGTAGGCATCCTCGAGGGCCAGGCGGCCGCCGGTGATGACGCCGACGCCCTTGGCCTTCGCCGCATTCAGCCCATCGGCGGCGGCCTCAAGGGCCTCGAACCACGAGATCGGGCCCTCCTCCCCCGCGATGCGCGGGTAGGTGAGGCGATCCGGGCCGGTCTGCCAGCGGAAGGCGAAGCGGTCCTTGTCCGTGATCCACGATTCGTTGACGTCCATGTCCTCCTGGGCCATGCGCCGCACCACGGTACCGCGGCGGTAGTCGACGCGAATGGCGGAGCCGGAGGCGTCGTGCTCTGTAACCGAGGGCACGGAGACCAGGTCGAACGGGCGGGCGCGGAAGCGGTAGGCCGCCGACGTCAGCGCGCCCACCGGGCAGATCTGGATGACGTTGCCGGAGAAGTAGGAGGAGAACGGCTTGCCCGTCACGTCCATCTCACCCACGGCCACCGGGCCGGCCGAGAAGCCGACCTCGCGGCCCGAATCGCCGTCCGGGCCCGAGTAATCGTTGAGCACGTCCGGGGCGTGGCCGCCCTCGACCGCGAAGTCGAGGACCGAGGCGTCGAAGTTACCGATCTGCGAGCCGTGCAGGCCGTGGACCTCGCGCCCGGCCGAACCGCCGCCGCGGCCCTGAAGCTGGATGAAGGCGTCGCCCGCAATCTGCGTGGAGAAACGCGTGCAACGTTGGCACAGGATGCAACGGTCGCGATCAAGCAGGATCTGGGAGGACACCGAGATCGGCTTGGGATAGGTGCGCTTGATGTCAATGAAGCGCGACTCCCCGCGGCCGTCCGTCATCGCCTGGTTCTGCAGGGGGCACTCGCCGCCCTTGTCACACACCGGGCAGTCCATCGGGTGGTTGATGAGCAGGAACTCCATGACACCGTGCTGGGCCTTCTCCGCCACCTGCGAGGACGCGGCCGTGAAGACCTCCATGTTCGGCGACACCGTCACCGCGCACGCCGGCTGCGGCTTAGGCATCTTCGCCACCACGCCCTCACGGTTCGGGGTAGCCACCTCCACGAGGCACTGACGGCAGGCCGCCGCGGGCGCCAATAGCGGGTGGTCACAGAAACGCGGGATGTGCACGCCGATCTTCTCGGCGGCGCGAATGATCAGCGTCCCCTTCGGAACGGAGACCTCCTTGCCGTCAACCTTGATCGTGACAAGATCGACGGGTGCGTGATCAGTGGTTGTCATTGAACACCTACTTCGCGGAACAGGACGGACTTCTCAGGCGGGAAGAGCTCGGCGGCCGGCGTCGTGTAGCCAGCCTCAAACTCGGACCGGAACAGGTCAATGGCAGAACGGATCGGGGTGGCCGCCGCGTCGCCAAGCGCGCAGAAGGAACGTCCGAAAATGTTGTCGGCAATCTCGTACAGCAACTCGATCTCGCCCTCGCGGGCCTTTCCAGCCTCGAAGCGGTGCATGAGCTGGCGCATCCAGTACGTGCCCTCACGGCACGGGGTGCACTTGCCGCACGATTCGTGCTGGTAAAAGTCGGTCCACCGCGACACGACGCGGACCACCGACACGGTCTCATCGAATACCTGGATGGCGCGCGTGGCGAGCATGGAACCGGAGGCCGCCACCTCGTCGTACCCGAGCGGGACGTCCAGGTGATCGGGCGTGCACAGCGGCGCCGAGGAACCGCCCACCGCGTAGAACTTCAGCTCGTGGCCGTCGCGGATGCCGCCGGCCATCTCCAGCAGCTCGCGCATCGTGATGCCGAACGGGGCCTCGTACTGACCCGGGTTCTTCACGTGGCCGGACAGAGAAAAGATGCCGTGACCTCGGGAGTTCTTCGTATCGGCGCCCATCGCCTGGAACCAGTCAGCACCGTGGTTGATGATGCCGGGAACCGAGGCGATCGATTCGACATTGTTGACTACCGTGGGGCGGGCATACAGGCCCTCAACCGCTGGGAACGGGGGCTTCAGGCGCGGCTGGCCGCGGAAGCCCTCGAGCGAATCGAGCAACGCGGTCTCCTCACCACAGATGTAGGCGCCGGCGCCGGCGTGGACCGTGATGTCCAGGTCGTAATCGCCGTTCGGGCCCAGGCCCTTGCCCAGCAGCCCGGCCTCGCGGGCCTCGCGCACGGCAGCGAGCAGGCGGCGATAGACGTGAACGACCTCGCCGCGTAGGTAGATAAAGCCGTGGTGGCCGCCGATGGCGAGCATGCAAATCATCATGCCCTCCACCAGCAGGTGCGGGTTCGCCATGAGGAACGGGATGTCCTTACACGTGCCCGGCTCCGACTCGTCAGCGTTGACCACGAGGTAGCGCGGGCCGCCGTCGGGAGCGGGAAGGAAGGACCATTTGAGGCCCGTGGGGAAGCCTGCACCGCCACGGCCGCGCAGGCCGGAGTCCTTGATCACGTTCGTGATCGCGCCGTCTTCCTTCGCCATCTCCCAGGCCTTCTTGATCGCCTGGTAGCCGCCGTTCGCCCGGTACGTCTCGAGCGTCCAGGAGCGCTCCTTGTCCCAAGTGTCAGACAGCACCGGGGAGAGGGGTCCTGCGGGTGAAAACTCAGTCATTTCGTCTCCTCCACTGCCTTCGGCGCGGACCAGCCGTGCTCGCGGGCGATCTTCAGGCCGCGCAGCGAGGCCTCACCGGCCGCCGGGCCCTCGTCGACATGGCCGTCCTCGAAGCCGGCCAGCACGCGGGAAATCTCCTTAAAGGTGTGCACCTTCTCCGGGCCGCGCGTGGGGTGGATGTCCCTGCCCGCACGGATGTCGTCCACGATCTGCTTCGCCGACGCCGGGGTCTGGTTGTCGAAGAACTCCCAGTTGACCATGACGACGGGCGCGTAGTCGCAGCCCGCGTTGCACTCGAGCTGCTCGAGCGTGATCTTGCCGTCCTCCGTGGTCTGGTCGTGGCCCACGCCGACGTAGTCGGTGAGCTCCTCCCAGATCTGGTCGCCGCCCATGACGGCGCACAGCGCGTTGGTACAAACGCCCACGTTGTATTCGCCGTTGGGGTGGCGCCGGTACTGCGAGTAGAAGGTGGCAACCGCGGACACCTGCGCGCGGGTCAGGCCCAGGATGTCGGCGACCAGCGTGATGCCACGCGGCGAGCAGAAACCATCCTCGGACTGCACGAGGTGCAGCAGCGGCATGATCGCCGAACGCGACTGCGGGTAGCGCGAGATGACCTCGGCGGCGTCGGCGCGAAGACGCGCCTCGACTTCTGGCGTGTAATTCGTAGCCATTAGCGGTCCACTCCTCCCATCACGGGATCGACGGCGGCCAGCGCGATGATGAGGTCAGCCAGCAGGCCGCCCTCCGCCATGAGCGCCAGCGACTGCAGGTTGTTGTAGCCCGGATCGCGGAAGTGCGCGCGGTAGGGACGCGTGCCGCCATCGGAGACCAGGTGCACGCCCAGCACGCCCTTGGCGTGCTCAATGATCGAGTAGGCCTGGCCGGCCGGTACACGGAAGCCCTCCGTGACCAGCTTGAAGTGGTGGATGAGGGATTCCATCGACTCGGTCATGATGTGACGCACGTGCTCGGGGCTGGTGCCCTGGCCGTCGGAAGCGATCGAGAGCTGCGCGGGCCAGGCGATCTTCTTGTCGTCAATCATCACCGGATCGCCGGCGGTCCTCTCCAGCTCGTCCAGCACCTGGTAGATGATGCGGATCGACTGGTAGCACTCCTCGAACTTGACCTTGATGCGGTTGTACGCATCACACTTGTCGGCCACCGGCACGTCAAACTCGTACTTCTCGTAGCCGCAGTAGGGCTGGGTCTTGCGCAGGTCCCACGGCACGCCAGCGGCGCGCACCGACGGGCCCGTCATCGACAGGGCCATGAGGGCCGACAGCGGAGAGACCGCGACGTCGACGTGGCGCTTCAAGAAGATCGGGTTCGCCATCGTCAGGTCCTGCATCTCCGAGATCGTGTTACGGATGCCGGGGAGCAGTTCACGGATGTAGTCGATGCCGCCTTCGGGCAGCTCCTCCATCACGCCGCCGGGGCGGATGAACTCGTTGTTCATGCGCAGGCCGGTGATGTCCTCCATGATGCGCAGGATGTCCTCGCGCAGGCGGAAGGTTAGCGTCAGCATCGTGGTGGCGCCGAGCTCGTTACCGCCCGAGCCGATGCCCACGATGTGGGAGCTGATGCGGGTGAGTTCCATGAGCAGCACGCGGATCGCCTGGGCGCGCTCGGGGATCTGATCCTCGATGCCGAGCAGCTTCTCCACCGCCATGCAATAGCCGACCTCCTGGAAGATCGGCGCCACGTAGTCCATGCGCGTGCAGAACGCCACGCCCTGGGTCCACGTGCGGTACTCCATGTTCTTCTCGATACCGGTGTGGAGGAAGCCGGTGGCGGCGCGAACTTCGTTCACGCGCTCCCCGTCAAGCTCAACCTGGACGCGCAAAACGCCGTGCGTGGAGGGGTGGACCGGGCCGAGATTGACGACGATGTGCTCTTCGCCCAGCTCCTCAGCGTCCTTGGCGATATCGCCCCAATCCCCGCCCACGGCCTCGTAAATCTTGGCGTTCTCCATCGACTCTTCGGTCGCTGCGCGGGTCGCGTATGTGGAATTCATTAGTTGTACTCCCTCCGTGTATCCGGCGGCGGAATAACTGCGCCCTTGTACTCAACCGGGATGCCGCCAAGCGGGTAGTCCTTGCGCTGCGGGTGGCCGACCCAGTCGTCGGGCATCGCCGAGCGTGTCAGACCCGGGTGCCCGTCAAAGATGATGCCCATGAGGTCGAACGCCTCGCGCTCGGACCAGTCATCGCCCGGGTAGACGGAGCAGATGGAGGGCATGTGCGGGTCGTCGTCGGGGCACGTGACCTCGAGGGCGATCATGCGATTGTGGGTGATGGAGAAGAAGGGGAAGTACGCGTGTAGCTCGCGGCCCTTGTCCATCGGGTAGTGCACGGCCGAGACACCGAGGCACATTTCGAAGCGCAGGTCCTGGTCGTCGCGCAGGTAGCGCGCCACGAGCGGCAGGCGCTCACGCTTGATGAAGATGACCAGCTGGCCGCGGTCCACCGAAATCTTCTCGATGACGTCACGCTCGGTCAGGCCGTCAGCCTGGGCGAGCTCGATGATGATGTCCACCACCTCGTCGAACCAGCCGCCGTACGGGCGCGACGACGGCGGGGCGATGACGGCGACCTCTTCGTTCCCGGTAAAGCCGGTGGTGTCGCCCGTATCCTTCACGCCCCACATACCCTTGCGGGTAGCGATGACCGAACCGGCCCCAGCGTTTGGCACCATAGCGCCTTCGTGTTCACTCACGCCAGCAGTCCCTTCTTCTCTTCGACGGGGATCGCAGCAAGTGCGGCCTGCTCGGCCTTGCGCGCGATCTCCTTACGGTGTTCGCCGATCGGGCGGCCCTCAACGTGGTGCTTGCGCAGCTCGAAGATGGCGTTGATCAGCATCTCCGGGCGCGGCGGGCAGCCTGGCAGGTACACGTCCACCGGCACGAGGTGGTCGATGCCCTGCAAGATGGCGTAGTTGTTGAACATGCCGCCCGAGGAGGCGCACACGCCCATCGAGATGACCCACTTGGGCTCGGCGAGCTCGTCATAAATGTTGCGCACAACCGGGGCCATCTTGTGACTCACACGGCCGGAGACCAGCATGAGGTCTGCGTGACGCGGCGAGGCGCGGAAGACCTCCATGCCGATTCGCGAGGCGTCGTAGCGCACGGCACCGAACGACATCATCTCAATAGCGCAGCAGGCAAGGCCCATGGTGACGGGCCAAAGCGAACGGGCCTGCGCCCAGCCGCCGACGGCCTCGATACCCGTGAGGAGCTTGCCGGATGCCTTTTCTTCAATTCCCATTTATTTCACTCCCACTCCAGGCCGCCACGACGCCATTCGTAAATGAACGGGACGGTGATGAGGAAAACAAAGACGCCAATCGAGATGACACCCGCCAGCCCGAGGTAGCCGGCCGAGACCGCCCACGGGTAGAGAAAGACCACCTCGATGTCGAAAATAATGAAAGTCATGGCCGTCAAGAAGTACTTGATCGGGAAGCGGCCCTCGTGCCCCGCGTTCGGGGTGGCTTCAAGGCCGCACTCGTAGTTCGCGACCTTGACGCGGTTGTAGCGCTTGGGGCCAATGATTGCCGACACCAAAAGGCCGGCAACCGCGACCACGCCACCGGCAATGATCATCACGAGAAGCGGAACATACGAATACATCAGTCCTCCACATGTTCTTTCATCTTCGAAAAGTGGGCGCTCATGTGTGCACCACTTCTCACTTTACAGTTTTGCCCACGAAAAAATGTGCTCATGCGCGCGGCACCGCCTTCGACAGCGCCGTGATGAGACGATCCATCCAATCCCCGTCGTGGCGATCATATGAATCGGACAGGAGCTTCATCACCAGGGTCATGAGCGTGGAGCGCGGCAGGCCGTACTTGACGCACAGGTGCATGATCTCAGGGCGCTCGATGAGCGCGGCGAAGACCCGTCCCAACGTGTAGTAGCCGCCGAGCTCGGCGCCCAGCTGGCGCGGGTATTCGGCCATCACCCGGTCTTGGGCACCGAGAGGGCCGTGGGTCAGGGCCTGGGCGATCGAGTCGGCGGCCAGGCGGCCCGCCAGTAGCGCGGGCCCGATGCCCTCTCCATTGAAGGGCGAGACCATGCCGCCCGCGTCGCCCACCAGCACCAGCCCGCTCGCGTAGTGCGGCTTGCGGTTGAACGCCATGGGCAGCGCGGCGCCGCGGATCGGGCCGCGCTGGGTGTCGGCGTTCATCTGCCACTCCTCGGGGGTGTTGGCCAGCCACTGCTGGAAGACCTTGCGGTGATCGACGCCAGTGGCCTTCGCGGTGGACGACAGGGAGCCGAGCCCCACGTTGATGAGCCCGTCCCCCACGGCGAACGCCCACGCGTAGCCGGGCAGTTGCTCGGATTCACCGGGCTTGCCCGCCCACAGCTCCAGCCAGGACTCCATCATGTCGGTGCTGGCCAGCGGGGATTCGAAGTAGGTGCGGTAGGCCACGCCCATCGGGCGCATCATGTCCTTCTCCCGCCCCACCGCGATTGACAGCCGCGCGGCCACTCCCCCGGCGTCGACCACGAAGCGGGCGGAGAAGGTCATCTCCTTCTTGCGGTCGGCACTCGAGCGGGCGGTGACGCCCACGACGCGGCCGGAGGGCTCGTGGATGAGCGGGCCTGTGACCGTGACGCCCTCGCGCAGGCGGGCCCCGGAGGCCACGGCGTGGCGGATGAGCATGTGGTCGAAGTCCACGCGCCGGTTGGCGCTCCCCCATGAAGGCATGGAGGCCAGCTCGGGCCAGGGCACCTCGATCATGTGGCCGGCGCCATACGCGCGCACGCCGTAGTTGCGCACCCAGCCCTCCTCCTCGGGCAGGGAGATGCCCATGCGGATGAGTTCTGACACCGCGCGCGGGGTCAGCCCGTCGCCACAGATCTTGTCACGCGGGAAGGTTGCCTTTTCCAGCACGAGCACGTCGATACCGTTTTGTGCGAGGTAGTGTGCGGTGGCTGCTCCGGCAGGACCACCGCCGACGACGATCACGTCAGCATGCTCCCTCATAGCCACCACCTTTCGCCGGCGAGCACGAAATCTCGCCATAACGGCCCAAGTCTACGCAACTGTTAGGGGCTTGAAAAATTATGGTGCGGGTATTAACAGCACAGTTGACTTGCGCAAATAGGTGGCCCATCAACGCTCGATCGGCTTGGTCGCACGATGCAAGGCCACGACCCCGTTCGACAGGTTGCGATACTCCACTTCGCTCCACCCGGCCTCTTGGATCCGCTTCGCAAAAACCTCCTGGCGCGGCCAGGACAGGATCGACTCCACGAGGTAGTCGTAGGCCTCGGCGTCGGACGAAACCGCGAAGGCGATGGTGGGCAGCACGTCGGCCAGGAAGAAGCGGTAGGCGCGGCGGAAGGGCGCGAAGGTGGGCCGTGAAAATTCGGTCACCACGAGCTTGCCGCCCGGCTTCGTCACGCGCAACATCTCGCGCAGAGCCTTATCCGGATCGTTGACGTTGCGAAGTCCGTAAGAAATGGTGGTGACGTCGAAGGAATCGTCCTCGAACGGCAGGTTCGTGGCGTCGGCCTGGACGAACTTCAGTTCGGGGTGACGCAGGCGCCCCTTCTCCATCATTCCCTCGGAGATGTCGGAGGCGACGACGTCGGCCCCCGCGGTTGCATACGTGACCGACGAGGAGCCCGTGCCTGCGGCGATGTCGAGGATAGACATGCCGGGGCCGGGCGCGATCGCCTCACGGGTGGCGACTCTCCACACGTCGATGAGGCCGAAGGTGAGGATGAAGTTGGTGCGGTCGTATTTGGAGGACACCTGGTCAAACATCGCTGCGACGTCCGCCGGGACCTTCTCCAGAGTGGCTCGTTTCATGACTGCATTTAACCATCTTGGCACGTAAGATCGTTATTCGTGTTTACCATTCCACACCTGCGAGCCCAGACAACCGCCCTGCCTACGCCCCCGGTTTTGACCGAGCTCATGCCCGCGTCGGCTGGCGCGCTCGCGTGGCTGAAGGACGGGCGCGGCTTCATTGCCGCAGGCGAGGCCGCCCGTTACGACCACGGGCGCGACGGGGCGGGCACCCGCTTCGCGCTCGCCTCGCAGTGGTGGATCGAGGTGGTGCAGGCCGCAGAGATTCGTGACACGCTTCTCCGCCCCGGCACCGGGCTTGTGAGCATGGGCTCGTTCGCCTTCGCCGCCGATTCGCCCGTCGGTTCTGCGCTCATCGTGCCCCAAGTGGTGGTGGGATTCGACGGAGAGGTCGGTTGGCTAACCTTCATCGGCCCCGCCGACCTTGACGTCTTCGACACCCTCACCCCGGATGCCCTGGCGCTGGTGGACGCCGCGCTTCGGCCGTCGTCGGGAAGCTACGCCAGCCACGGGAAGGTGCGCGCCGACGACGTCGATGTGGCGGTTTACCGCGACAAGGTGACGCGGATCCAGGAGCGGATCGCGGCGGGGAGCGTGCGCAAGGTGGTGCTGGCGCGCGAGCTGCAGGTGGAGGCCGAACGCGAGATCGACGAACGCTACGTGGTGGCACGGCTGGCGGCGGCCTACCCGCAGTGCTGGACGTTCGCGGTGGACGGACTGGTGGGGGCCACCCCGGAGCTGCTGGCCGCGGGCACGGGGCGCGAGGTGGAGGTCAAGGTGCTGGCCGGCACGCTCCCCCGCGGCGAGGCGGACGTGCAGGCGCTGCTGGATTCGGCGAAGGACGCCTGCGAGCACCGGCTGGCCGTGGAGTCCGTGGTGGAGAAGCTGGAAAAGCTCGGCCGGGTGGAGGTGGCGCCCACCGAGGTGCTCACCCTGCCCAACGTGTTGCACCTGGCCACACAGGTGCGGGCGGAGTTGGAGATTGAGGCGACGTCGTTGCAGGTGGCGGGCGCGCTTCACCCGACGGCGGCGCTCGGCGGCACGCCCACGTTGCGCGCGCTCGACACGATCGCAGAAATAGAAGGTATCGACCGCGACCGCTATGGCGCGCCCGTGGGGTGGATGGACACCCGCGGGGGCGAATGGTGCATCGCGCTGCGCTGCGCCCGGATCGAGGGGCGGCAGGCAATCGCGTGGGCCGGCGGCGGCATCATGGCCGACTCCGACCCGGACGCCGAATACGCCGAGACGGAAGCGAAGCTTGCTCCCGTGCTCGGCGCACTCGGAGGGTAAGGCCCTGTGGGCGGTAGCCGCGGCTGCCGCAGGGCGGGACGTTAGTTCTGGTCGGCGCGGGTGGCGAGCGTGACGTCCACGTTCACCAACTCCCCGTTGCGGGCCACGAGCAGGGTGACGACGTCGCCGGAACTGAACTGACGCACGTAACCCGTGAGCGCGAGCGCCGAGGCGACATCGCGGTCGCCGATCTTGAGGATCACGTCGCCCTCCTGCAGGTTCGCCTCCGCGGCCGGCGTGCCGGGCTCCACCCGGCCGATCTTTGCACCCTTCCAGTTCGTGCCGTCAGCCTGGCCGACGCCGTCGACAATGCTCACGCCCAGGAATGCGTGCTCGGCCACGCCGTTGTTGATCAGCTGATTGGCGATGGTCTTGGCGAGATTGATCGGGATCGCGAAGCCCAGGCCGATCGAGCCGGACTGGCTGGACTCGCTCCCGGACAGGGTGGCGATCGAGGAGGCGACGCCGATCACCGCGCCGCTCGAATCGAAGACCGGGCCGCCCGAGTTGCCGGGGTTGACCGCCGCGTCGATCTGGACAGCGTTCGTCACCACGCGCGTAGCCGACGCCGGGCTGGACTCGCTGACGGTCTGGACCGGGCGGTCGAGGGCGGAGATGATGCCGGTGGTCATGGTCGAAGACAGGCCGAGCGGGTTGCCGATCGCGGCCACGGGCTGGCCAACCTTGAGGGCCGAGGAATCACCGAAGCGGGCCACGGTGAGGTCCTTCGGCGGGTTGACCAGTTTGATGACCGCGAGGTCGGTCGCCGCGTCAGTGCCGACGATCTCCGCCTGGTAGACCCGGGAATCGGAGAGCGTGACGTAGACCTGGTCCGCGCCCGAGACCACGTGGTCGTTCGTAATGATGTGGCCGTCTTCGTCAATAATGAAGCCCGATCCGGCAGTGTCACCCTTCGCGCCACTCACGTTAATCGAGACCACCGCGTTGCTAACCGCTGCAGCCACCGCCTGCCAGTCCGTGCCATCCACGTTCGAGACCGTCTCGGTTACTCCCGACGTTGTCGACGTCGGCATCGCCGCCGGGCGGGCCGTACCCCACCGTGCCGACACCACACCCACTCCGATTGATCCACCCAGCAGTGAGGCGATGAGGCCTACCGCGATGAGGGCCATCCAACCCGGGCCGCGGCGGCGCTTCTTCGCCGGCTGAGGTGTGGCCCACGCAGGGGCCTGGCCGGAGCCGGGTTGGCCGGGGTGGCCCGGCTGGTTCGGGTTGCCGGGCTGGCCTGGCTGCGGGCCGTAGCCCGACGGGCCGTTCGGGCTGGCGAAACCGCCGGCCACAGGCAACGGCTGGGTGGGCCGGGTCGGCTGCAACGGCTGCGTCGGATGGCTCGAGCCGGCGGGCTGGCTGAGCTGCGCCTGCGGAGCCGGTTGTCCCGACTGTGTAGGCCGCGCCGCCTGGCCGGCCTGCCCCTGAGAAACCGTCTGCGCCGGCTGTTCTGCCGGGCGGGGCACTCCTGCCTCCGAGCTGCGATACACCTTGGGGTGCTCGGGAGCTCCCGGGACGACGCCGGCACCCGCACCCGGCACGCGCTCCGGGTTATTCGGCACCTGGCCAGATACCGGAGCTGGCATGGGCGAGGGACGCTGGTCTGCCGCCGGCGTCGGGCGGAAAGTCGGGGCGGCGTCATGCGTCTGCTCGGCGGGCGCCGGGCCCTCCTCTGCCCGTGCCGGGCGCTCCTCCTGCGCCGGCATCATGGGCGCCGGGCCCTCCTCGTGCGACGATGCCGCGGGCGCCGACTCCGTGCGCGCTCCGCTCTCATCCTCGACCGGGGTCTCAGCCAGGGTCTGCGCCGGCGATATTTCAGGTTTACCTGCTACCGGGTTCGCGCCCTGGGGGGCCGATGTGTCGTCGGCGGGGCCGCGTTCCTCATGCTCGTTCATTCGTTCTCCTTTCCAACGCCGGGATGCCGGCTATAGGAACAGATTCCATCTTTAATCTTTTCAAAGAGTGAAGAATTCCTGAAACTTGGCTGGGAGTTCCGGCCCGGGCGCGCCTCCGCGCCGGCTCGTCCGTAGACAACAGGTGAACCTGAGAAGTCTCGTCAGTAAAAACGCCCCTTCCGGCCCCAGACTCACCAGTTACCCACACCGGCCGCCGGCTGGACCCAGCCACTAAATCACAGAGCACCTTGCCACCAAAGCACATAGCATATTGCCACCAAACCACAGAGCACCTTGCCACCAATCAACAGAAATGCCTAGACGCCCAAGCGAATAGTACCTAGGATGACCTGCATGAGCGCTATTATCCCAAGGAATTCAGCACCCCTCCTCCGGCAGCTGACGGATCATTTCCCGGCTGTCGAGGTTCTGGGTGCACGGCAGGTGGGAAAGTCGACGCTCACCCAGCAGGTTTCCGAGGAGTTGGCGTCAGCCGGCACGTCAGTTGCGAGCTTCACGATGGACGACCCGGAAACTCGAAGCGTCGCTCTCGATGATCCCAGGGGTTTTCTTGCTCAGAACCCCGGCGGCATGCTGGTCATTGACGAGTTTCAACGGGTGCCCGAGCTCATTCTCTCGCTGAAGGCCGAGATCGATCGCTACCGCAGACCCGGCCGCTTTCTGATTACTGGTAGCTCTCAGCTGACGACGGGTACTGCCGCCGCGGACAGCCTGGCCGGCCGAGTGGCCAGCTTGCAGATGCGCGGCTTTAGCCAGGGAGAGCTGAGCGGCATGCGGGATGACTTCGTTTCGCGCACGCTCGGCAGGCTCAACCCCGCAGGCGAGACCTCGCCGCTGACCCGTAGCGATTACGTCGACGCGATATCCCGCGGCTCCATGCCAGAAGCGCAACACCTTCCAGAGCGGATGAGACAAACGTGGATGAGGTCGTACACCACCCGCGTGACCTCACGGGATATCCAGGACCTATCGAAGATCCAGCGCCCAGAGCAGGTGATGGCGTTGCTTCGCACGCTTTCTGCTGTGCAAGGATCGGAGGTGGTTATCGGCCGTTTGGCCAATGAGCTCAGCATTCCGGCAAGCACTGCCGCGCAGTACCTGCGCCTGCTCGAAGGGCTGTTCCTCGTGGACCTCTTGCCGCCGTGGACACCCAATCTGCTCAAGCGTGAGGTGGGCCGCCACAAGGTCGTCATCAGCGACCCCGGCCTTGGCATGTGGCTCACCGGCGCAAAACCGGCCACGCTCAAGGACCTCGTTCGAGGCCAGGCGTTCGGCGGGATGCTGGAGGCATTCGTGGCAAGCGAGTTGCTTCGCCAGAAGACCTGGTCCTCGGAGGAATGGGAGCTCTTCCACTACCGCAGCCCGGACGGCCGCGAAATCGACCTGGTCATTGAACTCGACGACGGCCGCGTCATCGCCTTGGAAGTCAAGGCAGCGTCCTCTGTTGGGACTGTCGATTACAAGCACCTGACGTGGTTGCGTGATCAGCTGGGCGAGCGCTTCATCGCCGGATATGTCCTCACCACAGACAGCCGCGGGCGTCTCCTCGGCGATCGCCTCGCCGCACTCCCCGTCGCCTCCCTCTGGGGCTAGATTGCCCGGCGGATTACCGGCGCCCGGGCCGGCGCCGGGCACCCAGTTCCAGGGCCCCTCCGACAGAACTCGTGAAAATACCGGCTACCGATTCCCATAGGCACCAGGTCGATCTCAGATTCACGATTTACGCCGGGCACACCCGGAGCCAGGCGCGAACGAGACCCGCCGGGCCAGATTATCGGCGGCGTTTGCCGGCCAGACACCGCCTCCTCCTAGCCGGCCATCCGCCTAACTCCCCAGTGCGGCGAGCACTCGCTCGGCCAGGCCCTGGCGGGCGGCACGTTCGGCGGCCATGGGCACGCGCCCGGCGTCGATGTGCACGATCCGCACCCCGAACTGCCCTGCCAGCGCCTCCCGCAGCTCCGCCATCTCCCGCACGCGCACGTATTGCGCCCCCACGGCCCGCGCGAACGCCTCCACGTCCAGGCGCTTCTCGGTGCGGAACACTCGATCGTAGGCCTCTTCGGGCCCGGCCCCGTATTCGAGCGTGGAGAACAGCGAGCCGCCGTGATCGTCGATGACGACGACGTCGAGCCTCGGCCCGGCCTGCCTCGCGGTGGCCACGAGCGAGGTGGCGTCGTGGATGAAGGCGAGGTCGCCGACCACCACACGGGTGGGCTGACCCGTGGCGAGCGCGGTGCCGATGGCGGTGGACATCGTGCCGTCGATGCCGGCAAGCCCCCGGTTGGCGTACAGCGGCCCGGCCGGCGCACGCCCATAGAGGTTGACCTCGCGGATGATGGTGGACGCGGCCAGGTGGGTGGGCACCGGCGATTCGGTGAGGGACCGCGCGATCGCCGGCGTCGACATCCCGGCCTCCGCCAGCGCTTCCTCGATCGCCACCTCGGCGCAATGGGAGGCCTCCTGCCACTCGGCCAGCCACAAATCAGGCGAGCCCGCCACGAGCCCGGGCACGTCGGCAAGCTCCACGACCTCCGCGATCCCGGCCACGTCCGTGTAACCGACGGCCTCGTCCACAGCGTAGACCTCGCCGGCGGAAAGCAAGACTGACACGTCGCGCGTGAGGGTGGGATGCCCAAGCACCACCACTCGCTCGATCCGCTCCCCCAGCCCAGTGCGCAACAGGAGCGGGTGGGCGGCCACGGCGTTCGGGTGCCCGCGCAGCTCGGAGGTCGGCTCGGCGAGGATCGGCACCCCGCCCAGGTCTGGCAGCTCCCGCGCGTACAGCGGGTTCGACCTACTCGACGGCCCGGCAACGACGACCGTCCGCCGACCAGCGCCCAGGCCCTCGCCCACACCGCCCTCGCCAAGGTCACCCGCGCCCGCGCGCCCGCAGTCCTCGGCAACGCTCTCCCACGGCCCGCCCGGCATGAGCGGTTCGCGGAAGGCCACGTTGATGAGCACAGGCCCGGCCTGGCGCGTCGCAGCCCGGGCTGCCCGCACCACCTGCCCGCGTAGGGCCGGCGCGTCGGCCGCGATCTCGGCCACGAAGCGCACGGAGCCCTCGAGCACGCCGCGGTGGTCGGCGGTCTGGGAGGCCCGCACGCCTCGCCGCTCGTGCGGCCGGTCCGCGGCGAGCACGATGAGCGGCACGCCCGCATACCGCGCCTCCTCCACCGCCGGGTGCAGGTTCGCAACGGCCGAGCCCGACGTCGTGACCACCGCCGCCACCTGCCCCGCGAGCCCCGAGCCCAGGGCCACGAAGCCTGCCACCCGCTCGTCGGTCTCCACGTGGAGCTCGACCACGCCGGCGGCCTCGGCGTCCGCGAGCGCGTACGCGAGCGGTGCCGACCGCGATCCGGGGCACAGCACGAAGCGCCGCACCCCCTGGCGTACCAGTTCGGCCACGATCTCGCGCGCCATCCGCGTTGACGCCTCTACCTGCTCGTTCACGCTAGCCCTCCCATGAATTCGTATTCGCCGCGCACATGCCCTGCCCCCTCGGCCACCTCCCACATCTGTGCTAGCCGCCGTTCCCAGGCGCAGGCCAACTCGGCCCCCACGGGTAGGCTGCGCGCCGGGTCGGGAACGACGTCGCGCACCGCGATCTGCCCGCCCTTGGGCGCGAGCGGCTCGGCCACGACGTCGTCCACGAAGAGCCGCGTGGTGGCAAGCCCGCAGGCGTGCGGCAGCTCGGGCAGGGCGGCGGCGAAGGCGAGTCCGGCGCGCAGGCCCACCGAGCTTTCGAGCGCAGAGGAGACAACCACCGGCATGGCGAGCGCCTCGGCGAGCGCAAGCGCGGCGCGCACGCCCCCAAGCGGCTGGTTCTTGAGGACGGCCACGTCGGCGGCCTCGCGGCGCACCACCTCGAGGGGGTCGGCGCCGCGGCGGATGGATTCGTCGGCGGCGATTGGCACGTCCACGCGCCGGCGCACCTTCGCCAAATCCTCCACGCCAGGGCAGGGCTGCTCGACGTATTCGAGTCTCCCGGCGGCACGGTCCATCTGCCGGATCTGGGCTACGGCCGTGTCAACGTCCCACGCAGCATTCGCGTCCACCCGGATCTTCGCCGCCGGTTGCGCGGCCCGCACGGCCTCCAACCGCGCCAGGTCCTCGGCAAGCGCGCCCGCGTGATCAGCGATCTTCACCTTGAACGTGGCGCAGCTCGACGCCGCGGCCAACGCGTAGGCTACCTCCGCATCCACTGCCGGGATGGTCTCGTTGACCGGCACGGCGCCGCGCAACGGGGCGGGCAGCCCGGCCGCGGCCTCGACACCGGCGGCCAGCCAGCGAGCCGACTCCACGGCGTCGTAATCCCAAAACGGGCTCACCTCGCCCCAGCGCTCGCCCTTGACGAGCAGCCCGTCGCGCTCAGTGAGGCGCCGGAAGCGGTTTTTGAGCGCAAGGCGGTAGACGTAGAACTTCACCGTTCCACCATAAGGCACAATGGTGGCATGACTATCACTGCCCTGCCCCACAAGGTTTCCGACATCTTCGACCCGCGTCGCTGGCGCGCCGTGCCCGGCTTCCCCGACGCCGACATCACCTACCACCGCGGCGTCGAGCGCGTGTACGACGACGACCGCCCCGTTGCCGAGCGCGACCTCCCGGTTGCCCGCATCGCTTTCAACCGGCCACAGGTGCGCAACGCGTTCCGGCCCGAGACGGTCGACCAGCTCTACCGCGCGATCGACCACGCGCGGCTGTCGGGAGAGGTGGGCACGGTGATCCTCACGGGCAACGGCCCGAGCCCGAAGGACGGCGGTTGGGCATTTTGCTCCGGTGGCGACCAGCGCATTCGCGGCCGGGACGGCTACAAGTATGGCGGGGAGGACGACGCCGCGGCCAACGCCGCCACCCGGGCCGAGACCTCACACGCCGGGCGCCTGCACATCCTCGAGGTCCAGCGCCTCATGCGCACTTCGGGCATGATCTTCATCGGCGCGATCAGCGGTTGGGCCACGGGCGGCGGGCACTCGCTCAACGTGCTGTGCGACCTCTCACTTGCCTCGATCGAGCACGCGCGTTTCATGCAGGTGGACGCCAACGTCGGCTCCTTCGACGGCGGTTACGGCGCCGCGCTCCTTGCCCGGCAGGTGGGTGACAAGCGCGCCCGCGAGATCTTCTTCCTCGCCCGCGAGTACTCGGCTCACGACGCCGAACGCTGGGGCGTGGTCAACGAGGCGGTCCCCCACGCCGAGCTGGAGGACAAGGCGCTCGAGTACGCCCGCATCATGTCCACGAAGTCCCCGCAGGCCCTGCGCATGCTGAAGTTCGCCTTCAACCTCGCCGACGACGGGCTGGCCGGCCAGCAGGTCTTCGCCGGGGAAGCCACCCGCCTGGCCTACATGACGGCAGAAGCGCAGGAGGGGCGTGATGCCTTCCTGGAGAAGCGGGCCCCGGACTGGTCGAGCTTCCCGTTTTATGCGTGAGCCGCTACGGTTCTCGCAGGCGCGACGTTTGCCAACCGCAGGAGCGTAGGATCGCCATCACGAGCAGGCCAACCGTTGCCAGCGGAAGCAGGTAGGTGACGAGGGGGTAAGAGATCTCTCTTGCGAGGGACTGGCCGATCGCCCCGTTCGCCTGCGCCACATAGTTCCACAGCATGTGCCCGACCACGAGGGGGCTCACCATCGCCGTCGTGCGGAAGAAGGCCACCGCGAAAACTGACAGTGGAAGGAAGCCGAGCAGGATGGCCAGCGACCCGTGGTGCAGGTGGATGACGCCGCGTACCAGTGCCGACACGGCAAGGATGAAACCCCAGCCGCGCCCGTAACGGCGCGAGAGCAGTGCAATGATGCCAACGTTCGCGAGCTCCTCCGCGCCGCCCACGATGATTGGGCTAAGGAAAGCGAGGGTGGGGCTAAAGCCTGCGTAGTTCCCTGCTCTCGAATCCCCAGCCCCCTCCCCGGCGCATCGCGAGGTAGACTGCCGCAGCACAGAGGAACCAGAGGACGTGAGCAACGATCGCGACCGGCGTGCCCGTCACCAGGGCGTTCGACACGAGCCACGGCGTCTCATCCCCGACCCGCGGCGAGACATAGTAGACGACGTTATCGACGACGAGCGCCGCCGTGGGCACGAGTGCGACCACCGCGGCAGCCAGTACGCTCCAAGATCGGTTCGTCATGTCGCACACACTACCGCCCGCGCCCGCGCGTCGCCCCTGCTCGTGGGGTTGCGTCCCGCATTGTGAGCGACGCGGCCAACCAACTACTTCTCAGACAACCTGTTGGAGGAGCACCCTGGAAGGGTGAACGCGAAACAGTCTTCCACGCACGCCCCCACGCACACCCCTGTGCCCGCGCCGTCTACGACGCCGGCCCCCAAGCTCCCTCCCATCGGCCCGGCCTGGTTCCCGGCCGCCATGGGCACGGGCATCCTAGCCAACCTGCTCCAGACCCACTCGGACCATTTGCCGGGTGCGGGCGCGGCCGCCGTCGTCGTTCTCGCGATCGCCTGGGCGGTGCTCGTCACGCTGATCGTGGGCTACATCGTGCGGATCTCGCTTTCGCGCGACGCGTTCTCGATCACGTTGCGCGACTCCACGCAGACCCCGATGTGGGGCACCGTGTCGATGGGCATCCTCTCGGTCGGCTCGGCCACCGCCACGATCGTGCCCGCGCACTGGCCGCACCTGACCGACGCCGCCTGGCACATCGACACCGTCACCTGGATCGTCGGCGCTACAATCGGCATCATCACGGCGCTCGGCTTCGCGACGCGACTGGTGGGCAAGGACCTTGGCGCGCCGACTACGGTGTGGGGCCTGGCCGTGGTCGGGCCGATGGTCGCCTCAACCACGGGCGCCGGACTCGTGCCGCACGTGTCAGAGACGTTCCAGTTCTGGCTGCTAACGACCTCCGCGGCCTCCTTCTTCCTCTCCCTCTTCCTGGGCGTGGCCGTGTTCGCCACCGCTTACCGCCACCATTGGCGGGTGGAGCCGTTGCCGTTGGCCGCGAGCGCAAGCGCCTGGATTCCGCTCGGCATGGTAGGGCAGTCGACGGCGGCCGCCCAGTCGGTGGCCCTGCAGTCCACCTACATGCTGCTCCCCGACTACGCGGGCAGCGCACAGGACGTGGCCAACGCCTATGGGTACTTCATGCTGGTGATCGGCGTACCGCTGGTGGCGTGGGCCACGGTGATGACCGTCCGCGGGTTTATCGGCCGCATGCCGTTCGCGCCGGGCTGGTGGGCGCTGACCTTCCCCATCGGCACCCTCGCCCTCGGCGCCACCCTGCTCTCGCGTGGCACCGGGATCGGCGCGCTCATGTGGCTGGGCACGTTCGGCACGCTGGTGCTGGTCGGCACCGTGACGCTGTGCCTGTTCGCCTCCAGCTTCTCGATCGCCCGCCGCGGCATGGCCTGGTGAGCGCCGCGATTTGAAGTGCGCCGCCCGCGCGGCAACGATAGAGGGATGAAGATCATCGACGGCGGTCGCGGCGCCTCCGCCCTTGCCCGCGTTCACGACGCCGTCCTGCCCGCCTTGCGCACGTGGCTCGCCGGTGGCGTCCCCGAGCCGCTGTTCGTGGTCGCGCCCGGGACGGATCGGGACGCGGTGGTCGCCGAGGTGGGGGGCTTCGAGGCGGCGGGATTTCCTATCCCCGACGGCACGGGCCTGCTCATGCGCACGTCCGGCTCCACCACCGGGCAGGGCAAAATCGTTGCCATCTCCTGGGACTCCCTCACCGCGTCCGCGCGCGCCACGCACGCCGCTTTCGGCGGGCCCGGCCGCTGGGCCTGCCAGCTTCCCCTCGACCACATCGCCGGCTTCCAGACCGTGGCCCGCAGCGCGCTCGCCGAGCTCGAGGCGCTCGCCGCCGGGGCCACCCCGGAGCGCGCGGCAGCCTTCCGCCCGGCCTACGTGGGCCTCACCGACCCGGCCGCCACCCGCGCCGCCCTCCACCCCGACACCGCACCCGGCGTGCCCACCTACCTCTCCGTGGTCCCCACCCAGCTGCGCCGGATCCTCGCCACCCCCGAGCTGACGGGGGCCGTGCGCGGCGCGATCGTGCTGGTGGGAGGTGCGGCCACCGACACCGCCCTGCTCGGCGCCGCCCGCTCCACCGGCCTGGAAGTCCACACTTCTTATGGCATGACCGAGACCTGCGGCGGCTGCGTCTACGACGGGCGCCCCATCGGCGACACCGAAATCTTGATCATCGACGGTCGCATCTCCCTGCGCGGTAGCGCGGTCGCCACCTGTTATCTGGGCACCGACGCCGCGTTCGACCCGCCCGGCCGCCTCCGCGCGCCCGGCTCCCCCGCCACCCACCTCACCCGCGACGCCGGGAGGCTAGGCGCCGGTGTGCTCGAGGTCCTCGGCCGGATCGACGACGCCATCACCACCGGCGGGCTCACCGTCATGCCCCAGCTCATCGAGGAGTCCCTAGCGAAGACGGGCCGGCGGGCCGTCGTCGTCGGGGTGCCTCACCTGGAGTGGGGCGAAGCGGTAGTCGCCGTCGTCGACGACACGGACAACGCCGCGCAAAGCTGCGATATTACGGTGATGCGCAGCTGGGTCAAGCTCGAGCTTGGCGAGGGCTGGGCGCCCACGTACGTCGTGGGCGTTTCCGACATCGGGGGCCTGCCGATGACAGATTCGGGCAAGGTCAACCGGCGCAAGCTAGCCGATATCGTCGAGGACTACCTCGGGCTGTAGAATGACCAGATCTGAAAGGCAGGTACATGGCAACCCTCAATGATTGGCTCGAAGGTGCGCGCATCCGCACGCTCCCCGCGGCGGTGGCGCCCGTGCTGGCGGGCACCGGAGTCGCCATCCACGAGGGCGGCTTTTCCCTGCCCCGCGCGTTGCTCGCCGCCGGGATCGCACTTTTCTTCCAGATCGGGGTGAATTTCGCCAACGACTACTCGGACGGGGTGCGTGGCACCGACGACGTCCGCAGTGGCCCGCCCCGTCTCACCGGCGGCGGCAAGACCTCGCCCACGGTGGTCAAGGCCGCGGCGTTTACCTGCTTCGCGCTCGGCGCGGCCGCCGGACTCGCGCTCGTAGCACTGAGCGGCCAGTGGTGGCTCATTGGCGCCGGCGCCGCGGCGATCCTGGCCGCCTGGTACTACACCGGAGGCGAGCACCCGTACGGCTACATGGGCCTGGGCGAAGTGTTCGTCATGATCTTCTTCGGCTACATGGCCACGGTCGGCACCACCTACACCCAAACCGGCACGGCGCCCTGGATGGCGTGGGTGGCCGGCACCGGTGTGGGGCTCATCGCCTGCGCGCTACTCATGATCAACAACATCCGCGACATCCCCACCGACTCCGTAACCGGCAAGCGCACCCTCGCCGTCCGCCTCGGCGATAACCGGGCTCGCTGGGCCTACGTGGCCATGCTTGTGGGGGCGCTGGCCTGCGCCGTCATGATCGGGGTTGGAAGTTGGCCGGTGCTCATGGGCGCGATCGCCATCGCGCTCGGCCCGATCCTCCTCACCCCGCCAGTGTTGAAGGGCGCGGCCGGCCGCGATCTCATCCCTGTCCTTCGCGACACCGGCCTGTTCGAGCTGTGCTACGCCATCGTCCTCATCATCTCGCTCACGGCGTGAGCGCTACAGTTCCACATCAAAGTGAACTAGGGTGAAGCTGTGCTGAGAGTATTGCCTATTATCTTCGGGCTCGCGCTGATCATCTACACGTTCATCGACTGCGCGCGCACCGATTCTTCCTCCATGCCCGCCAAGATCTCCAAGCCGCTGTGGCTGGTTCTCATCGCGCTCGTGCCCGTGCTCGGTGCACTGATCTGGCTGTACTTCAAGTACCAGCACATCTTCACCTCCGGCTACTCCTCGCCGTCGTTCGGCGGGCAGAGCCCGTTCGCGCGCCCGCAAAAGCCGCGCGGCCCCGTCGCTCCCGACGACGACCCGGAGTTCCTCGCCCGCCTCGAAGCCCGCAACCGGCGCCGCGCCTACGAAGAGCGCATGCGCGAAGAGGGCCGCCTGCCCGAGGAGGACGACAAGCGCCCGGACGAGGACCACGAGGAGGGCGGCCTGTACGGCAACCGTTAGACGCGGGCCGCTCGGACGGCGTCGTGAGCCTAGGAAAGCTCGGCGGCCTCGGACGTGCCCGGCACCATGTCGGCGGCCCGGTGGAGCAGATGGCCCACCGGCTCCCAGTAATCGAGGGAGAGTAGCTGCTTGCCGGCGAACGTGAGCGACGTGACCGAGCACAGCGAACACTCGCGCTTGCGCGGGTCGGAGGCGATGGTCTTGCCCTCGATGAAGCGGCGCATCGTCCAAATCGGCAGCTGATGGGACACGAGCACGGCCTCACCACCGCGCGCCTGGTCAATCCCGCGGGCGATCGCCTGCGACATCCGCTCGATGACCTCAAGGTAGGGCTCGCCCCAGGAGGGTTCAAAAGGATTGATGTACCACGACCAGTAGCGTGGGTGGGCCAAAATCCACCTGTTCTTGTTCACCGGCACGCCCTCAAACATGTTGTCCGCCTCGATCAGGCGCGCGTCCGTGGCAATCTCAAGGCCGAATAGCTCCGCGGTAGGGGTGGCCGTCTCCACCGCACGCTCGAGCGGGGAGGCGATGACGCAACGGACGTCGTGGTCCTCGAAGGCGAGGGCGAGTTCGTCGGCCATCTCCCGGCCCAGATCGGACAGGTGGTAGCCAGGGCGGCGGCCGTACAGCACGGCCTCGGGGTTGTGAACTTCGCCGTGGCGAACCAGGTGAACGGTCGTAATATCCATGGGCACTATTGTGCCACGGGCTCCTCACAGGAGCCGATCTTGGCAAACAGCTCGCCGAGCTGGAGGAACTCTTCGGTGCTGAGGCAATCCACCAGGTTCTTGCGCACCGAATCCACATGCCTGGGGGCGGCCTGCTCCAGCTTGGCAAAGCCCGACTCCGTCAGATGACACACGATGCCGCGCCGGTCCTCCGGACATCGGGTGCGTTCAACGTAGCCCGCCCCCTCGAGGCGCTTGACCGTGTGTGTCAAGCGGGAGCGGGAGTGGACCAGGTGCTCGGCCAGATTCGACATGCGCAGCCTGCGCTCCGGGGACTCCGACAGGCGCACCAGCACCTCGTATTCGTTGAGGGTGAGGCCGGAATCGGTGACCATGTCCTGATTAATGGCCTCCAACACGCGGGCCTGCCCCGTGAGGAAGGACCTCCACGCTCTCTGCTCCGGCTCGGTCAACCAGTTCGCCATCACCCTCCACCTTTCGTTAAATCTTAAACGATTCTATCTAGGTGGGCGGTTCCCCACCACACATGGCCTACGACCGTGGTCGTAGAGACAAGAGAACCGGCCCTCAGGCCGGCTCGAATCGGGAAACCCGACTTACTTCTTGTTACGACGCTGGTGGCGCGTCTTACGAAGCAGCTTGCGGTGCTTCTTCTTCGACATACGCTTGCGACGCTTCTTAATAACGGAACCCATAGGTTACCTCCGATCGTTGGCCCGCCAGATAGAACTTAGAAAGTCTACAGCAGACAGCCAAAACACAAAAATGGCTTATGCGCCCAGGGTCTCAGCCTGGTCCATGCCACCGGACAGAAGCTGCTCAACCGCAGACACCGGAACCCGGTACGAGCCCCCAACCCGGACAGCCGGAAGCTCGCCAGAATGAACCATCCGGTATACCGTCATGCGCGAAACACGCGCCAGTTCGGCAACTTCTGCCACAGTCACAAACTGCGGCGCCGAGGCTGGAAACTGCGCCATCCTTGACCGTCCTTGTATCGCCCAAAGGCTCAAATAGTGCGTGTGGGCAAATGCCCGTGAGAACTTCGCTTCACACCATACCGGATTTTCTCCCGCCAAACACCTCAAATCCGCATCTTCACAGCTCTAACCCGATCTCCGGCCCTGCAACTTGATTACGGGCCGGCCTCGTGTGGCACGATTGACGCAGGGAGAAGAGGAGGTGACATGGCCGAAGTTCACACCGCGAAGCGGCGGCACCTTGCCTCACGCCTCCGCGAACACATCGATCACCTCGCCCGGCACTCGCCCGCGCGGTTGGCCATGCTCGTCTTCGCTTTCATCATCCTCATCATCACCTCCCTCCTCCTCATGCCGTTTGCCACGGTCGAACCCGGCACGGCCACGTTCATTGAGGCGCTTTTCACAGCGACGTCCGCGGTGTGCGTGACAGGCCTGACCGTGGTCGACACGGCCTCGCACTGGACGGGATTCGGGCAGGTCGTCGTCGTCATCGGAGTGCAGATCGGCGGGTGGGGCGTCATGACGCTCGCCTCCATCCTCGCCCGCGCCGTCTCCCGCCACATCGGCCTCACCCAACGCATCCTCGCGGCCTCCGAACGCAAGTCGCGCTTGGGCGACGTCGGCGCGCTCCTGCAGTCCGTGGTCATCACCTCCCTCACGGTCGAGGGCCTGCTCGTGGCCGTCATGTTCCCCTCGATCATGGAAGAGCGCGGCACATTCCTGGGTGCGCTCGGGCACTCGATCTTCATGGCGGTCTCCACGTTCAACAACGCCGGCTTCGTCATCATCGGCCCGGACCTGACACCGTTCGTGGGCAACTGGGCCATCAGCCTGCCCATTATCCTCGGCACGGTGGCCGGCGCGATCGGCTTCCCGGTCATCCACAACATCGCACACAACCTGCGCTCTCCCAAGCGCTGGTCGCTCCACACGAAGATCACCGTGGTCACCTACGTAGCGCTATGGGTGGCGGGCATCGTCATGGTGGCGGCCTTCGAGTGGAACGGTGCGTTTTCCGATTTGACGACGAACGAGAAGGTGCTTGCGTCCTTCTTCCAGGGCACGACGCCGCGCTCGTCGGGCATGTCCACCGTGGATATCGGCTCCCTGTCGGAGGCCACGTGGTTCGTCATGGACGCGCTCATGTTTATCGGCGCCGGCTCAGCCTCCACGGGCGGTGGCATCAAGGTCACCACGTTCGCCGTGCTGCTGCTTGCCATTGTTGCCGAGGCCCGCGGTGACCGCGACACGGAGGCCTTCGGCAAGCGCATCCCGCCGGACGTCATCCGCCTGTCCATTTCCGCAGCCTTCCTCGGCGCCTTCCTGGTTGGCACGTCCACGCTCATCATCTTGCAGCAGTCCGACTTCCCGCTCTCGCGCGTGCTGTTCGACGTCATCTCGGCGTTCGCCACCTGCGGCCTGTCCACCGGCATCACCGCCGACCTGCCCGATTCGGCCAAGCTCATCCTCGTCCTCCTCATGTACCTCGGCAGGCTCGGAACCATGACGTTCGCGGCGGCACTCGCCCTCCGCACGCGCCGCCGCGTCATCCGACTCCCCGAAGACCGCCCCATCATCGGCTAAGCGAAAGAGAACCCCATGCCCAACACGTACGCGGACAACGCCACCCTGGTCATCGGCCTGGGCCGCTTCGGCTCGGCCATCGCCGTCACGCTCGACAAGCTCGACAAGGAGATCCTCGCCGTCGAAACAAACTCCGACCTCGCCCAGCAGTGGAGCCATCGCTTCAACGTGGTGGAGGCCGACGCGCGCTCAGCCGAGGCGCTCCATCAGCTCGGGGCGGAGGACTTCGGCGTCGCCGTCGTGGGTGTTGGCGCGCTCGAGGCGTCGGTGCTCATCACCGCCAACCTGGTCGACATCGGCGTCCCCGACATCTGGGCCAAGGCCACCTCGCGCGAGCACGGCACGATCCTCAAGCGCATCGGTGCCCACCACGTGGTCTACCCCGAGTACGACGCCGGCCAGCGCGTTGCACACATGCTCTCGGGCCGCATGCTCGACTACATCGAGATGGAGGACCAGTTCACGATCGTGAAGATGGTCCCGCCGCGGGATCTGGTGGGTTTTTCGCTGGCAGAATCGAACGTGCGCGAGCGCTTCGGGGTGACCGTAATTGGCGTCAAATCCCCAGGTCAACCGTTCGAGTATGCCTCGCCGGAGACGACGATTGGCAACGGGGACGTCCTCATCGTCTCGGGCGAACCGTCCCTGCTCGAGGCATTCGCGAACAGATTTGTCGGACGCCCTCGATAGCCTTGGGGTATGGCAAAGAATCAGACGTTTAGATGCAGCGAGTGCGGTTGGACCACGGTCAAGTGGGTCGGCCGCTGCGGGCAGTGCCAAGCGTGGGGCACGATCGAAGAGGCCACCGAACAGGTGGGCACGAAGATCGCGGCGCTCACGCCGCGCTCGCCCGCTCAGCCGATCACGGAGGTTTCCCAGCAGGCCTCGGTGAAGGAACCCACCGGCGTGCCGGAATTGGACCGGGTGCTCGGAGGCGGGATCGTGCCCGGCGTCGTTATCCTGCTGGCTGGCGAACCGGGGGTTGGCAAGTCCACACTGCTGTTAGACGTGGCGGCGAAGGCGGCCGAGCAGGCGGCGCAGGCCGGGCGCAACCCGGTGCTGTACGTAACGGGCGAGGAGTCGGCATCGCAGGTGCGCTCGCGCGCCGAACGTATCGGCGCCCTGCACCCGTACCTGTTGCTCACGGCGGAGGCGGACCTGGCGAAGGTCCTGGGGCACGTTGCCGATTCGCGCCCGTCGCTTCTGATTGTCGACTCGGTGCAGACGATCATGGACCCGCACGTGGAGGGATCGGCGGGCGGCGTGGCGCAGGTCCGCTCCGTGACGTCCACGCTGGTCAACACGGCCAAGTCCTCCGACCTGCCGGTGTTGCTGGTCGGGCACGTGACCAAGGACGGCTCGATCGCCGGCCCGCGCGTGCTGGAGCACCTGGTGGACGTGGTGTGCCAGTTCGAAGGCGATCGGCACTCGCGGCTGCGGCTCGTGCGGGCGGTGAAGAACCGCTACGGGGCCACCGACGAAGTGGGTTGCTTCGAACTTGCGGACTCGGGGATCGTGGGGCTTGCAGACCCGTCGGGCCTGTTCCTCTCCGCTCGCAACCTCACCGTGCCGGGCACGTGCGTGACGGTCACACTCGAGGGGCGGCGGCCCATGCCGGTGGAAGTGCAGGCGCTGTCGGTGCCGGCAGCCGGCCCGCCGCGGCGCACCACCTCGGGGGTGGACAGCTCGCGGGTGGCCATGATGCTGGCCGTGCTCCAGTCCCGGCTCGGCGTGCAGTTCGAGCGTAACGACGTGTTCGTGTCCACCGTGGGCGGGGCCAAGGCGCTCGAGCCGAGCGTGGACGTGGCGATCGCGCTGGCGCTGGCCTCGGCCGCCGCGGATCTACCGCTTGCGCCGGGCGTGATCGCGGTGGGCGAGGTGTCGCTGACCGGCGAGCTGCGCCCGGTGGTCGGGCTCCAGCGGCGGCTGAACGAGGCCGCCCGGCTCGGCTTCCACACGGCGATCCTGCCCCGGACCTCGGAAAAGCTCAGCCCACCCGCCGGCATGCGGCTGCGCCCAGTGGACGACGTGGCAGCGGCGGCGCGGGCGGTGCTGCCGCTGGACGCGTAGCGCAGGGCGGTGTAGGCGCGTGGCGCGGGCGGCCTACCCCTCGGAATTCTCGGCCGTAGCGCCCTCAGAATCGCTGGATTGGCCGGAATCACCTGTGCCGGCGTCGTCCGCACCGTCGGTGGCCGTCTCCCCGTCATCCGACCCTCCCGAGCCGCCCTCACCGGAGCCCGCGCCGTCCGCGCCGTCCGCGCCGTCGCCCCCTGCGACCGCGGAGCCATCATCCGTGACGCTATGCCCGCCAGAGGCGGCACCCGAGCCGGTCAGTTCGAAGATGTAGCCAGACTCGAGGAGCGGGTCGGTGCCCAGGAAGACCCTCGCCACGTAGGTGCCCGCACCCGCGAGCGATTGCCCCTGGCAGTTGGCGCCGGCGTTGATGCCGTTCCAGGTGAGGGTCTGGGTGGTGGTCAGACCGGTGTCGAGAAGCAAGATCTTGGCTGCAGGGCCGGATTCGCACACTTGGCTGTCGTAGGCGGTCTGGTCGCCTGAGGCGAGTTGGAGGCGAAGGTCGGCGGCGTCGAAGCTGCAGGGGGTGTCTCCCTTGTTGGTGATCGAGACACTGACCGCGACCTGCGATTTTCCCGTGCTGGCAACTTGGACGGTGGTGCTGAGCATCGACGAGCTGCACGCCACGGGATCGAACTGCTCCACCGGGTTGATCGGCACGGTGTGCTTTTCTATCTTCGACAGCGCGTACTTGACCGCCACGAACGTGGCGACGATCGCGAGTACCACGATGAGCAAAATGGTCAGCAACCGGCGCTGGAAGGACGAACGGGCCGGGTTTGTCCGCTTGCGAGGTGCGGGTCGCGCCGACACGGGCCTCTTCGTGGCCTGCCGCCCCTGATTTTGCCGCACCTGTGTTTGCCGGGCCTGAGATTGCCGGCCCTGGGTCCGACGCTCCGAGGTGGGCCGCTGGCGTGCGGAGTTACCGGCGCGCTCGGCGCGGGAGGTACGCTCCCCGGCCGACCGTTGCGCTTTCCCGCGCATTTGACGCTTGCCGCCACTCCGAACCTGGCGGTCAGAGCCTCGCGAGGGGTGCTCCCCGGCGCGCGCCTGCCGCTCGGCAGCTCCCTGAGTCGGCCGCTTCCCTTCGCGCGCCGAACGCTCAGCGCTCCCGCGCCCCGCGCCTTCACCGCCACGGCCTGCGCGCTCGCCTCCGCGTCCCCGGCCAGGCTGGGCGCGCTCGCTCGTCGGGCGCGGCGCCCCGCGCCCCGCCTGCTTCCCGCGCTTCGGAGTTTCGTTCACGCCCCTACCGTAGCGGCAATCCCTTGCCGCGGGAGCGATGCGCGCCGGGCGGCGCTATAGTGAGGCGGGTGGCACCCGAACCCGAAACCGCTTACGCGGCCCTCACCCGCTGGTACGCCCAGCATGCCCGGCCGTTGCCGTGGCGTGAGACCACGGACCCGTGGTCGATCCTCGTGTGTGAGGTGATGAGCCAACAGACCCCGGTTGCCCGCGTGGAACCGGTGTGGCGGACGTGGATGGAGCGCTGGCCCTCCCCCGCCCACCTTGCCTCGGCCTCTCCCGCCGAGGTCCTTATCGCCTGGGACCGCATGGGCTACCCGCGCCGCGCACTGCGTCTGCAGGAGGCAGCGATCGCGATCACTGAGCGCGGCTCCTTCCCCTCCACCTACACCGATCTGCTCGCCCTGCCTGGCGTCGGCCCGTACACGGCGGCCGCCGTCGTTGCCTTTGCCTTCCGCGGCCGCAGCGTGGTGCTTGACACGAACATCCGCCGCGTGCTCGCCCGCTGGCACGGCGAGGCCCTGCCCGCGCCCACGCAGACCAAGGCCGAACTCGCTCGCGCCGAGGCTTTCGTTCCCGACGACGACCAGGCCTGGCTCTGGAACGCCGCCATCATGGAGTTTGGGGCGCTCGTCTGCACGGCCCGAACGCCCGCCTGCGATGCCTGCCCGCTCGCCACCCACTGCGAGTGGAATCTGGCCGGCAGCCCGGCCGACGCCCACGCCCACCGCCGCCGCCCGCAGGCCTGGGAGGGCACGAACCGGCAGGCGCGCGGGAAGATCATGGCAGCCCTGCGCCGCGGCCCCCACGACTACGACTCACTCCTCGCCGCCACCACCCTCCCTGCGGAGCGCTTCGGCCCGGCGCTCGACGGCGTTCTCACCGACGGCCTAGCCGAGCTAGTTTCGGGCCAATTCCGCCTTCCGCTAGCATCAAAGCCATGAACGAACTCAAGCTCGCCCGCGCCGGAGGCGTGCTCGGCGTCCTCGCGCTGACCATCCTCGCCCTCGGCCTGCTCATCCAGATCGCCGGCAAGCACGGCGCGCTCGTCGCGCTCATCCCGGGCGGGGCGGGCGCGGTGCTCGTGGCAGTGGGCGCCTACCTCATCGCTCTTTCACGACGCCCGAACCCCGACCTCGCGTCCGCCGCTCGCCTGACGCGCGGGGCGGCCCTCGTCGCGACAACGGTGGTGGTCGTGGGCGTGGCGGCAACTGCGATCGCCGGGATCGGCGTCATGACCACGATCATCCTCGCCCTGGTCGGCCTCCAGGCCCCGATCGGGCTGCGGATGACGGCGAACTTCCTGGCCGAGGGCGGCCGGGACCGCTAGAGCTGCTTGAACATGCGCGAATTGCCCAGGGTGTTGGGTTTGACCCGGGCGAGGGCTGCGGCGTCGTCATTGATGCGGACGTAGCCGAGCTCGGAGAAGAACTCGACTTCGAAGGTGAGGCAGAACAGGCGGCGGATGGCGAGACTGCGGGCGCGCGCCTCGAGCTCGTCTACGATCGCCTTGCCGATGCCGCGCCCACGGAACTCGTCGCGGACGGCGAGGGTGCGGATTTCGGCGATGGCCTCGCTAAAGACGTGCAGGGCGCCGCAGCCGACCACTTCGCCCTCCACCTCCGCCACCACGAATTCTTCGAGGCTTTCGAAGTATTCCACCAGGTCCTTGGCCACGAGCACGCGCTGGTGGGCGTAGGGGCGGACGACGTCGTAGATGGCGTGCACGTCCCGCGCACTCGCCGGGCGGATCATCGCAATGTCCCGGGCCCGGAGCGCATCGAGTACTCGTAGATGAGGTCGGCGGTGTCCTCGTCTACCACGAGGTCCGTGATGAGGCCGGCGCGCAGGGCCGCGACCGTGGCGACCACCTTGTCCGAGCCGGAGACGACGCCGATGCGCCGCGGGATCTTGCGCAGGTCGGTGGGCGTGGGGCCGGAGGCACGCGAGTTAATCTCCAGGTCCTTCCACGAGCCGTCGGCGCGAAGCAACACCGTGCAGATGTCACCCACCACGCCCTCGCGGCGCAGCGAGTCGAGCTCCTCGGCGCTGAGGTAGCCGCCCGAGTAGACCATGGAGGGGTTCTTCGCGGTGAGAGAGCCGATGCCGAACAGAGCGATGTCGGCCCGCTGTTGGATCTCGCGCACGGCCGCGATGGAGCGCTCCTGCCACAGGGCTTCGCGTGTGGCGGCGTAGTCGAAGAACGCGGGGACGGCGAAGTAGTGGACGGAGGCACCGAAGGCCCGGCCGAAGGCTTCCATGAGCGAGCCGGCATACGGCACGCCGCTGGTGGAGGCGTTGGCGGCGCCGTTGAGCTGGACCGCGATCGAGCCGCGTGCGGGCCGCGGGACGAGGTGGTCGACGACGGCGGCCACTGTGTTGCCCCAGGCCACGCCGATGACCGACTCGGGCTTCATGAGGTCGGAGACCATGATGCCCGCCACCTGGGTTACGGCGTTGAGCCGGCGCGTCTCATTGACCCCAAACGGGACGGGCACCACCTTCACATGCACATCGAACATCTGCGACAGGCGCACCTGCATCTCGCTGGCCGCCTCCTCGGGCGGGTGAATGGTGATCTGGATAAGACCTTCGTCCTTCGCCTCGGCGATGAGGCGGGAGACGGTGGAGCGCGAAACGGACAGTCGGCGGGCGATCGACTCCATCGTCTCCCCCTGGATGAAGTGCATGACGGCTGCTTCATAGGCCGCAAGGGAGCGGTCTTCTCGGTTCATCTCAGGCCTTTCCTCAACGTACGACAGACATATTCTACACGGCGGGTGCAAGTCATTTCAGTTCATCTGCACGGCCGTGCACACTTGGCCAAAATACTTTAAACCCCCCGTTTTCACACCACGCCTCGTGGAAAACACCGTAAATTGGTGATTAAGTCTCCGCGTAGAAATCGGAAGAACCATGAAAACTATAAACACCGATGTTGTTGTTATAGGCGGTGGAGCAACCGGGGCTGGCGCATTACGCGATCTGGCCATGCGTGGCTTCTCTGCTGTCCTTGTCGAGCGTGCCGATCTGGCACAGGGAACCTCCGGGCGGTTCCACGGCCTGCTCCATTCGGGTGGCCGTTACGTCATTTCGGACCCCCACTCGGCCACTGAGTGCGCCGAGGAAAATGAGATCCTGCGCCGAATTCACCCCGAATCGGTGGAGGAGACCGGCGGCCTGTTCGTCGTCGGCCCGAATGACGATCCGGAATTCTCCACCCGCTTCCTGCCCGCGGCCCGCGAAACGCAGGTGCCGGCCGAGGAGCTCGACGTCGCTGAGGCGTTGCGCATCGAGCCGCGCCTCAACCCGGGCATCCAGCGCGCGTTCCGCGTGCGTGACGGCTCAATTGACGGCTGGGGCATGGTCTGGGGCGCGGTCGAGTCCGCCAAGGCCTACGGCGCCCAGTGCCTGACCTACCACCGGGTCACCAAGATTGAAAACGAGGACGGCCAGGTCTCCCAGGTGGTCTGCACGGATGAGAAGACGGGCGAAGAGGTCCGCATCAACTGCCGTGCGGCCATCAACTGCGGCGGCCCCTGGGCGGGCCAGATCGCGAAGATGGCGGGCTGCCACGGGGTCGACGTCGTGCCCGGGCGCGGCATCATGATCGCGATGAACCACCGCCTCGTCAACCACGTGGTCAACCGCTGTATCCACCCCGCCGACGGCGACATCATCGTCCCGGCCCACACCGTCTCAATCATTGGCACCACGGATCAGAAGGAAGACGATCCGGACTTCCTCGTCATCCGCAACTCCGAGGTCCAGCAGATGCTCGACTCGGGCGAAGACCTGGTGCCGGGCTTCCGCAAGGCGCGCGCGGTTCACGCGTGGGCCGGCGCCCGCCCGCTGGTCAAGGACTCGCGCGTGGATGCCTCTGATACGCGCCACATGTCGCGCGGCATGTCGATCATCGACCACTCCACGCGCGACGGTGTGAAGGGCTTCTTCACCATCGCCGGCGGCAAGCTCACCACCTACCGCCTCATGGCGAAGAACATCGTGGACGCGCTGCTTGAGCAGATGGACGAGTTCGTCGAGTGCACCACCGAAACCGAGGCCGTGCCCTCGAACGCCACCCGTACCCACCGGGTCACGGACAGGCTGGAGGAAGCCGAAGCCGACCGCTTCGAAGACCCGATCATCTGTGAGTGCGAGCTCCTGCCCCGCTCCACGATTGAGAAGGAACTGGCCAAGCAGCCGGAGGCCAACCTTGACGACATCCGCCGCCGCACCCGCCTCGGGATGGGCCCCTGCCAGGGCACGTTCTGTGGCATGCGCGCCGCGGGCATCATGCACGAGGCCCTGGCGGGTCGCCTGGAGCGCGAAGAGAACGCGGACCGGACGTCGTCGATGCTGCGCCTGTTCGTCAAGAACCGCTACTCGGGCCTCGAATCCCTCATGTACGGCGAGCAGCTGCGCGAGGCCACGCTGAACAAGTGGATCCTCGCCGGCAACCTCGACATCGACCATCTGCCGGCCCCGACCGAGAAGGCCGTGCGTGCCACGGGCGACCTCGAGCTCATCCACGGCCGCCCCTCGGTGGCATAAAGGAGAAGAATCATGCGCATCATTGTTATTGGTTCAGGCCTTGCGGGCCTCACGGCAGCGCTCAAGTTGCGCGAGGCCGGCCACCACGTCGACATCGTGACCAAGGGCTGGGGCGGCCTGCTCCTGTCCTCGGGCACGCTCGATGTTTACGGCTGGGACAAGGACGGCCACCCCATCTCCGACCCGTACGCCGAGATCGAAAAGCTCGTGGCCAAGGAGCCCGGCCACCCGTACGCCTCCATTGGGGCGGACGCGGTGCGTGAGGGCGTGGACTGGCTGTGTGCCACCACCGGCCTGTTCGCCAAGCCGGGCAAGAACGTCCTCATCCCCACCGCGATCGGCGCGGTTCGCCCCACGATCGCGGTGCAGAACACGATGGTCCCCTCCCTCATGGAGGACGGGAAGAAGTTCCTGGTGGTCGGCATCCGCCAGTTCCGCGACTTCCCCGCGGCCTTCATCGCCGACAACCTCGCCCGTTCCCCGCTGGCCAAGGTTGAGACACGGGCCGTGACCATCTCGCTCGCGCCACGCAAGCCGGAGGCCGACTCCACGGGCACCACCTTCGCCCGCGCCTTCGACGGCACCGCCGGGCTGGACGGCCCGGCCACTCGCGATTCGCTCATCAACGAGCTGCGCGGCCACGTCCGCGCGGGCGAAACGATCCTCCTGCCCGCGATCCTCGGCTTTTCGCCCGACGCTTACCAGGAGATCTCCGCCGAGCTCGGCGTGCCCGTGGGCGAGGTCCCGGTCCCGCCGCCGTCGATCCCCGGCCGCCGCATCAACGACGTGCTCATCCAGCTCTGCCACGACAAGCGGGTCGACATCTCCCTCAACGCCGAAGTCATCGGCTTCGAGGCAGACGGCGGCCACGTGACCGCGCTCAAGGTCCAGCGCGCCGGCCGCGTCACCACCAACAAGGTCGACGCCGTGGTCTACGCCGGCGGCGGTCTCGAGTCCGGCACCATCCAGCGCGACTCCTACGGAGACATCCGCGAGCGCGTCTTCGACCTGCCGCTGACGTTCCTCGACGCCGAGGACGCCGAAACGACGGGCGTGACCGGCTCGGTCATCGTCGACGGCAAGGACCTCTTCGGAACCGGGGTGAGCGTCAACGAAGACATGTTGCCGCTCGACGGCGACCGCCCGGTCTACGACAACCTCTACTTGGCAGGCTCCATCATCGGTGGCGCCCGCCCGTGGAGCGAGAAGTCCGGTGAAGGCATCGCGCTCGGCAGCGCTGTTGCCGCCACCCGTGCAATCCTCAGGAGGGATTAATCATGACCACCGTTGTTAACCCACTCGAGCACGCCAAGGCCTCCCTGGCCCGCGCGTCCCTCGACGCGTGCGTCAAGTGTACGATCTGCGAGTCGCAGTGCCCGGTTGTGCGCGCCACCCCGCTCTTCTCCGGCCCGAAGTTCGTGGGGCCGCAGGCTGAGCGCTTCCGCAACGGCGCCAGCGTGGACAAGTCCCTCGACTACTGCTCCGGGTGCTCGATCTGCACCACCACGTGCCCGCAGGGCGTGAAGATCGCCGAGATCAACGCCCAGGCGCGCGCCGTGATGAAGGCAGACCACATGCCGCTGCGCGACCGGATCATCCCCGAAACCGAACTTGAAGGCAAGCTCATGACCCCGTTCGCCCCGATCGCGAACGTGGCACTGGCCAACAAGCCGGTGCGCACGATCGTGGAGAAGGTCATCGGCATTCACCGTGACGCGCCCGTGCCCAAGGCCCAGACCTCCACGTTCATGAGCTGGTTCAAGAAGCACGAAAAGGAGCGCACCGGCCCCTTCTCCAAGGGCCCGATCGTGTTCTTCCACGGCTGCGCGGGCGGCTACTTCGAGGTCGCCACGTCGAAGGCCGCGGTGGAAGTGCTGGAGAAGCTCGGGTATGAGGTGCTCGTGCCGAAGCAGGGCTGCTGCGGCCTGGCACACCAGTCCAACGGCCTGTTCGGGCGTGCGTCGAAGAAGGTTCGCCAACTGTGCGACCAGCTCAACGCCGCGGGCAAGGACCTGACCATCGTGTCGGCGTCGGGATCGTGCGCGGGCATGCTGCGCCACGAGGCCCACGAGATCATGGGCCTGGACGATCCCACGCTGCTCGACGTCGGATCGCGCACCGTGGAGATCTCCGAGTTCATTCTTGAGCTCATCGACGCCGGTGAGTTCCCGGTCGAGGAGCTCAAGCGCTGGGACATCACGATCCCCTACCACCAGCCGTGCCAGGTCAAGAGCCAGGGCATCGGCAAGCCCGCGATCCGGATGATGGAGACCGTCCCCGGCGTCACGGTGATCGAGTCCGGCGAGGCCTGCTGTGGCATCGCGGGCACGTACGGCCTGAAGAAGGAAAAGTACGAGATCGCGCAGGCCGTGGGCAAGCCGCTGTTCGACATGATCAAGCGCACCAACCCCAAGCTCGCCGCGTGCGAGACCGAGACCTGCCGCTGGCAGATCCGCAAAGGCTCCGGCGCCACGGTCATCCACCCGATCGAGGTGATCCACCGGGCGCTCGGGCTGGCGTAACTGGTTCGGTGGCGGCTACCGCCGGCGATTAAAATAACCTGGACGATTCTGGGGCTATCTTCGTATATGAGGAGAACGCCCGGAAATCGTCCAGGTTATTTTCATGCTCGCCTCCTGACCGGGTTGCAACTCGTTGCCGGCGGCAGTCGTGCCGGCGGGGAGGGATGAAGCCTCACCGCTCAAGGTGATGGGGCGACTGCCGAAGGCGCAGGTCCCCGCTGCTGACCCGACCTGAATGGTTGATGCGCAGGCAGCGACTGGTTGCTGCGCGGGCGGGATCTGCGATACTTGAGCCATGTTTGAACAGATCACCGATCCCGTCGCCTACCACGGCGAGGGGCCCTGCTGGTCCGAGGAGTGGGGCGGCCTGCGCTTCGTGGACATGCTCGCCGGAGACCTCCTGACCCTCCTGCCCGACGGATCCATTCACCGCCTCCACACCGGCTCGCCGGTGGCCGCCTTCGTACGGCCGCGGGCGAGTGGCGGATTCGTGGTAGGGCTCGAGCGCGGGCTCGGGCTGGCCGATGAGCCCTTCGGCGACGTCCGCGCACTGTCAGAGCTCTGGTCCGATACCGACGTGCGCATGAACGAGGGCGGCACCGACCCGTGGGGCAACCTGTACGCCGGCTCGATGTCCTACACGCGGGTGCCGGGCGCCGGCAAGCTGTACAAGATCTCCCCCGACCTGACCTCGCGCGTGGTGCTGCCCAGCGTCACCACCTCCAACGGCATTGCCTTCTCCCCCGCCGGCGAGCGGGCCTACTACCACGACACGGCCACCCGGCGCACTGACGTGTTCGACGTGGTGGACCGAGAGCTGGTGGGCCGCCGCGAGTTCCACGAGGCCACGGGCACGAGCCCGGACGGGCTGGCAGTCGATAGAGCGGGGAACGTGTGGGTGGCACTCAACCGCGTGGGCAAGATCAGGCTCTACTCCCCCGACGCCGAGGTGTTGGGCGAATGGGACCTCCCGGTACGGCTGGTTACGGCTGTCACGCTCGGCGGGGAGGACGGCCGCGACGTCTTCGTCACCACATCAAGGGAGAATTTGGACGACCCGGAGCCGGGCGCGGGCGCGATTTTCCGCGCCCGCGCCG
>NZ_KV793244.1:0-42716 GCF_001808405.1 Trueperella sp. HMSC08B05
CAACAAAACCCCACCAGAGATTGGTGGGGTCGGGCCTATATCGAAAAGCCGCTTGTCCATGTTCCAGCAGCTTGGATATGATGAGTCGTGATGGGGCGTCCCTGCGCAAACCTTGAAATAACAGGCCGTCAGAAAGTGCGGGATTGGCGCTCCATCGTCACACTAAATGGATTTCCTCGAACGCTCCACCATCTGAACTCATCACCCACAGGCGACGGATCTTTCCGTCCTTAACGCGAGCGTTGTAACGCTGTAATTGGCCACGCAGTTTAGGTGTGAGCGCTCTGGTCCCTAGATCTACGACGAAGAAGTCTTTCACAACCCCATGATTCTCTCGAGCCTTAACAACCGACGACTGAATATTCGCTTTAATACTCGAGTATTTTGCAGTCGTGCATTTCAACTCACACACTTCATTGCCGTTGTCGAGCCATACGAAATCATTAGTTGACTTGAAGTGCTGGCCATCTCGAGGAATCCAACGCGCACGGTGCCCACGGGCTTCAAACCTCTCAAGAAACTCGACTTCGTGTGGGGCAATTCTCTCCCCTTGCAAATCGGTCCCAAGCGCTCTGCGGCGAGGTTCCCACTCACCATCTGTGCTATCACTGCGCACAGGCCGCGGCGGCTTGGCCCCTCCACCACCGCGGCCCGTGGCTAGCTTGATCTTCTCCCGGCGGCGTCGGGTGGACTCCTTCGCTTTGACCCAGGCCGGTGAACGGAACTGTGAGTCCTTGGCGAACACGCCATCGTTAAACAAGCCCGGGTTGTTGCGCCGCATACGCGCCAAAATCTGGCCCTCACCGGCAGCGCTGCGCGCCCACGAACGCCCGAACTCTTCTTCAGCATCCAAGGCCGCCTGCATGTACGAGGCCCGATAGAGCGCTTCTTCCTCCGTCGGCTCCCACTCGTGCAACACTAACTCAGCCGTACACCCACAATGGTTGTAGGCACTGATGCGACGCTTGTAGGCACGCTGGCTTTGCGGGACAGGATCTTGTGCCCGCGGGCGCGGCTTGGAGCGGTGATACGAGGTCGACCTGGCCACCCCTGCCATCTGCAGCGCCTTGCGCTGGGAGGAATAAAGGGCACTGAGCTGGACAGCTAAGTCCTTTTCCTCCTCTAAGAAGCGTTGGGATGTGACTGCGTGGGGCTCGGCTCGCGCTCTTGCCCTTGCAACTCGTGCAAGAGCGCGATAGCTTTTCCCATCGCATCAAGAGCACCCGCAACTGCTCATTTTCCGATTCCAGCTCGTCAATACACGTAGCCTGCTTATCGTCTGTCATCGAAGCTATCCACCTAAACCCATTTAACGGAATATCACCTTCATCGGTTCGTGGCACCAGGCCCCGGTCAACATCACGGAGATAGGCCGCCATCTGCCACTTACGAAACCTATAACGCGAGATCCCCTGCTCAGCCAGCCACGCTTCCTTCTCAGCTCAATCGAGATGTATACCCAGCTTCGCCAGGTCACGACATGACTTGTGGAAATCCGCAAGGAGCGCGAGATGCGCCAGGAAGATCTGGCCAAGGAGCTGATAATCTCCCACCAGGAGGCGGCGAAAATCGAAGATCCGCGCAACAGCTCGAAAATGTCCACCCTCATCGGATACGCTCTTGCGGTCGGCGCCGGATTGACATCCAGGTCCACAAGGACGACACCCATTCTTGCGGCCCCGCGAACGACCCCAAGCGCGCTCGCTCCGGCGTAAAAACTCGTGAGCCTGAGAGCAAGACCGCCGGTTTTCCCGACGAAAACTCTCAGACTCACGAGTTAGCAACAGCGCCCGTTAGTTCAGCTCCACCTTCTTGTTCCACGAGCGGCGCGACAACCACAGGAACACCACGATCATGATCGCCATGCCAGCGAACATGCCGAGCGGCATCACTTCGCTGTCCGGGTCGGCGGCGATGAGCTGCGCCATGCCATAGTGGACGAACTCGGGGGCCCCGCCCCTCTCGATCATCGACATGTCGAGCCCGAACGGCACTGCCGCCAGCGAGATCACCGCCGCCACCTGCCACGCGATCCATGCCACGATCGCGACGACGATCGGCCCGCCCGCGCCCATCCGGCCGAAGCGCCCCTCGCTTCCCACGGTGGCGACGAACGTGAAGAACACCGGCCACATGAAGAACACTCCGATGAGCAACAGTGGGATGACCAGCCCATACAGCACCGGGACCGGGACCACCTGGCCCGCATTCCGCAGCACCTCACCCACAACGGCGAACAGGTTCGGATCGGGATCGAAGAAGGCGGCGCCGAGCGTCGTGCCTACGACGAACCACACGAGCGCAAGCAGCAGGAAGTCGATCACCAGCGCCACGGCGGTCACAATCATCGCCCACCCCAGCTTCGTCCAGTAGATCGTGGAGCCCTTGACCGGGATCGCGTGCGTCAGATAGCCCTCCGAGCGGAAGCTGGAGCGCCAAAAGTCCACAGCCAGGATGATCTGCAGGGCCGGGACCAGCACGATCACCGGCAGCAGGCCGAGCACCACGCCGAATTCATTAAGAACCGGGATGCGAAACGCCATGAGCGCACACCCGAGCGCGATGGCGGCGAGGGCGGCGCCGACCACGACTCCGATAATCCCGCGCGTACGGATAAATTCATGCTTGAGCAGTTTGCCGATCATCGGTACACCTTTCGGAAGAGCTGGTCGATGCTGAGGCCGTGTTCGGAACGGAGGTCGTCGGCGTCGCCGGTCATGGTGATCTGGCCGTGGCGCATGAAGACGACCGTGTCGAGAGCCGGCTCGAGGTCGTGGACGAGGTGGGTGGACATGACGAGGAGCGAGTCGGATTCGAGGTTGTCGAGGATCGCTTGGAGGATGCCTTCGCGGGCGGCGGGGTCGACGCCGCTGATGGGCTCGTCGAGTAGGTAGAGCTTCGCGCGGCGCGACATCGTCAGCGAGACCTGCACCTTTTCCCTCATGCCCTTCGACATCTCCGACAGCTTCATCGACTCATTCAGCCCAAAGTTGCCGATCATGTCGAGGGCGCGGGCGCGGTCGAAGTCCGCGAAGAGGTCGTCGTAAAGGTCGAGGCAGTAGCGCACGGCGAGCTTGCGCGGCAGGAATTCGCTGTCGGGCAGGAACGCGGTGACTGCCTTGGTCTCCGGCCCGGGCGCGTTGCCGAGCACACGCACCTCGCCGCTGTAGCCGGCGTTGACGCCGGCGATGGTCTTGAGCAGCGTGGTCTTGCCGCAACCGTTTTCGCCGAGGAGCCCGACGATGCGGCCGGCCTCCAGGTCCAGGTTGACGTCGGCGAGCGCCTGGACGTCGCCGTAGCTCTTGCGCAGGTCGCGGATGTGGAGCAGCGGTTCACGCTCGTTCATGGGTTATCTCCCTTCGGGGTTGAGGTCGTAGCTGTGCCAACTCGAGGTGATGAGCTGCTGTGCTTGTTCGTGGGTGAGGCCGAGGCCGCGGGCTGCGCGGATGTAGTCGTCGGCCGACAATTGGGCGAGTTCGATGCGCAGGGCGTCGACCCGTTCGGCGCTGTCGGTGATGAATCTGCCGGCCGTGCGCTCGGTGCGGCACAGCTCGCGGCGTTCGAGTTCGGCGAGTGCGCGCTGGGCGGTGTTGGGGTTGACCCCGAGCTCCGCCGCGAGTTCCCGCACGGAAGGCACGCGCGCGCCCGGCGCCCATGCGCCGCTAACGATCCGGCGGGTGAATTCGTCCACCAGCTGCATCCAAATCGGGATTCCGGCTTCGAAGTCCACGTACACCACCTTCCTTTGTGTTGCTGTATTACGCACATAATACACCGACACAGTTACGCAGGGCAAGGCCCTCTTCACGACGACGGTCGGCCCATTTCACTGCGCTGGTCTCAGCTCACACCCACCCGGCGTGGGCAACTGGTGAATTTGGGACCGAAAGGACCGATTTTGGCAACGAGAGCTTCCAGACTCACCGGTTAGCAACACGAGCCCGACAGGTCACCCCTCGGGCACTGGCCGGGCTGGACAAGCCAGGGCGGCGGGCACGGGCGCCCGCCACCGCAACAGGAACACGTGCTAGTCGGCCCGCGTGCGGTCCTCCCACGCGGTCTCGATCAGTTCGCGCAACACGGATTCGTCAAGCTCGTCAAAGGCTGGCAGCACAATCGCATTCCGCCCAAACGGCACCGACCCCAGCCGGGCCAGGATCGGCGCGTAGTACTCGGAGTAGCGGCGCAGCACGAGCACCAGCTTCGTGCCCCGACGGGAAAACCCGATCTCGAACCCATCCGGCGACGACTCATCCACACACACCGGCACCTTCTCCCCGAACCCGATGACGGACGGCCCCCACATCACGGCTTCGTGCCCCGTCACGGACTTCAGCAGCCCGTACAGTGCCCGCGCGTCCGCCTGTAGCTCGGCGGGGAATCGGTCCACGACCTCACAGGGGTCCAGCCGGGTCTGCGCCTCCATGCCGATCCCTCCTTCGTTTGGCCTCCTGCCGGCATTCTATCGGCCGCGTCCGCCCAAGTGGCGGGTGCCACCTTGCCCCTTCCGCACGACGCCGCCCGCCCGGCTCCCCGCCCCACCCCGCTTTCACGTCACCAACCCGGCAACCACGCCCACCCCCGTTTCACGTCACGCAAAGCCTTTTCTCGTCACTCAAATCGCGGATTTAGGTGACGAGAACACACTTTGCGTGTGCCGAAACGGCGATAGCCCGCGCGAGGGCGAAAACCGGCCTCGACGTCGTCGTTGATAACAATTCGGTAACATCTTGATATTGAGACAATCCGCCGGCGAAAACCTTCCTAGGATGGCACCAAGCCCCCGAGGACACAACGTCGTGCCCTCGGGCATCGCTTCACCGCCGCACCAGGCCAGCCGCACAAAACCCACCAAGAGAGGTCGTCATGAGCACGCCGAATCTCATCAAAGACTCCCCCATTTCCGCAGGTTCCCAAGACCACCACGACGAAACGATCATGCCCCAAGGCCACCCCTGGCTGCGCCACCTCGGCGGGCTGGCGGCCGGCGTCGTGGCCGGGCTGATCGTCTACTTCATCTTCCCCAAGGAGCTCTCCGCCTCCCTGCTCGAGCAATTCGCCGCGAAGGAGATGGATACCAGTGCCACCAACATCGCCATCACCGCGGGCATCGCAGTCATGATGGGCGTGTGGTGGATGACCGAAGCGATCCCGCTGGCCGCCACCGCGCTCGTGCCCGTCACGCTCTTCCCCATCTTCGGGATCATGAGCTTCAAGGAGGCCGGCGGCGCCTACGCCTCCTCCACGATCTTCCTGTTCATGGGCGGGTTCTTCCTCGCGCTCGCCATGCAACGGTGGAACTTCCACCGGCGGCTCGCGCTCACCATCGTGCGGGCGATCGGCACGAAGCCCACGCGGCTCGTGCTCGGGTTCATGGTGGCCACCGGCTTCCTCTCGATGTGGGTGTCGAATACCGCGACCGCCGTCATGATGCTGCCGATCGGCATCTCCGTGCTCTCCACGATCGGGCATGTCGGCGACGACGACGGCCCCCGCCTGTCCAACTTCGGCACCGCGCTCATGCTGGGGATCGCGTACGCGGCGTCGATCGCGTCGCTGTCCACGCTAATCGGCACGCCGCCAAATGCGCTGCTGCGCGGGTACCTGCAGGACACGCATGACATCACGCTGTCGTTCGGCAAGTGGATGCTCTTCGCCACCCCGATGGCCTGGCTGTTCCTGCTGGTGGCCTGGCAGCTGCTGGTGCGGGTGTACAAGCCCGAGGTGAGCGAGATCCCCGGCGGTAAGGAGCTCATCGAGCGCGAGCTGCGCGACATGGGGCCAATGTCCGCACAGGAGAAGATCGTTGGCCTGATCTTCGTGGCCGCCGCTGCCGCCTGGATCATCATCCCCACCTTCTGGCCCGACGGCCCCATCTCCGACTCCACGATCGCCATGATCCTCGCGATGGTCCTCTTTATTACGCCGGCCAAGCCGAGCGAGGGCGTGGCAATCCTGGATTGGGAGACCGCCAAGCACATCCCGTGGGACGTGCTTCTGCTGTTCGGTGGCGGCCTGTCACTGTCTGCAGCGTTCGGGAGCTCGGGGCTGTCGGTGTGGATTGGCGAGGTGGCCGGGTCGATGGCCGGGCTGCCCACGATCATCATCATCGCCGGCGTGGCCGCGATCGTCATCTTCCTCACCGAAATGACGTCCAACACCGCCACCGCCGCGGCCTTCCTGCCGATCATCGGCGCCGTGGCGATCGGCATGGGCGTGGACGTGCAGCTGCTCGTGATCCCGGTGGCCCTCGCCGCCACCTGCGCCTTCATGCTTCCCGTGGCCACTCCGCCGAACGCGATCGCCTACGGCTCGGGCTACATCTCCATCGCACAGATGGTCAAGGCCGGCCTGTGGCTCAACATCCTCGGCATCGTGATGATCACGGTGTGGACGCTGGTGTTCGGGCCGATGCTGCTGGGCTTCAGCCTGTAGGCGGGCGGCCGGCGCGGGCGGGGCCACAGCTCCGGGCGGAGGACGCGGGGCCGGTTTCGTCGGCCCAGAGCCCCGTTCCGACGGCGCGGTCGGCGCGCGTCCGATCCCGGGTTTCGCAGGCTCGGCTCACCGCCCGCCTCGCCTCCGCTTTCGGTTTCACGTCACGCAAAGTGTTTTCTCGTCACTCAAATCAGGGGTTTACGTGACGAGAAAACACTTTGCGTGTGTCGAAACGGTGGGGCTGACCGCCGCACGCAACCTCGGGCCAGCAGGCGGCACGTAATCAAGACCACGCCGGCCCAAGTGGCATCTCGCGGGTTTGGCGCGTAAAGTAAACGCTGTTCAAGAGAACAAAGCGCCCGTAGCTCAACGGATAGAGCGTCTGACTACGGATCAGAAGGTTGGGGGTTCGAGTCCCTCCGGGCGCGCACATCGGCTCAGTGGTTGATCTAGAATCCCGCTGAGCCGTTTGTTTTGCCGAAACTAGGCTTAGGCTTATCGGCTTATCGGCCAGATTGCGTTTGATTTCGGGCTATCTTTCGTTGCTACAAAGCCAAAAAGTAAGAGTTAGATTCGGTCTAACTTGAGTTCGGGTTTATAGGCCAGACTGGGCTTACCGGGCTCTTCCCAAGTAGCAACTGGGCCGGCTACCCGGATTATCGGCGCCCTGCTCGGCGGGCCTCGCCCTACACCTTTAATTGGGAAGAGCCGCTTGCGGACGCTGGCCCGAGTACCGGCCTCCACTCAATCTTTCCGGGACGATCTGAGTCACATCTGCGCATGTGTGCAGACGTGGCCGAAATCGTCCCGCAAGCACCTCGCCGTCCTTCAGCCTTGGCCCGGCTCCCCCTCGGCCAGTTGCCACCGCCGGCCCAGGTACCCATTCAAGCCGACCAACAGCAGTGCGATGAACCCCACCATGGCCAGCCCGCCCTCCAACCCACGGGTCTCAAACGCGGTCTGCTTCCCGTAGAACATAAAGCCGGTGGCCAGGCCAACCAGCACGTCGAGGACGTAGCGCCAGCGCGCCGGCACCCGCCGCACGTGGCGAGCGGACAGCCCGCCCAGCGCCTGCCCAAGCAACCTGCTCTACAGGAAGTGCGCCCGCAGTTCCTCCGCACTCACGGCCGACAGCTCCCCGAGCGTCACATCAAACGCGGTGATCGCCCCGGTCTGCCCGTCAGCGGCCTTCCGGGCCACTGCCCGCGCGAAGGCCACGAGCACCGACCCCGTGAATTCGGGATTCGACCCAAGTTCGAGGCTGAACGTGACTGTGGCGGCGACGTCGTCGTCCGTCATCCCCGTGCGGATCACCTGGCCGCCGTGCGGCATGCCGGCGTGGTCGGCGGCGAGTTCGGCGGCGGTGAGGAAGGTGACGGTGGTGTCGTAGTCGGCGAAGTAGTTCGGCATCTCAACGATGGCGCGCTCGATGGCGGCGCGGTCGGCGCCCTCCTCGGCCACCACGTAGCACGCGCGCTTGTGCATGGTGCGCGGGGTGAGGTCGACGTCGCGGTGCTCCTTGACCGCCGCGACCGTCGCCTCGACGGGGACCGTGTACTGCTTGGCGTCAACGACGCCGGGGATGCGGCGGATCGCGTCCGAATGCCCTTGCGAGACACCGGGCCCCCAGAACGTGGTGGTGGCACCGGTGGGGAGGACGGCGTCGCCGAGCACGCGCAGCATCGAGAACAGGCCCGGGTCCCAGCCGGCGGAGATCAGGGCGAGGGTGCCGGCGGCGCGGGCGGCGTCGTCGAGCGCGGTGAAGTGGGCGGGGATGTTGGCGTGGGTGTCGAAGGAGTCGACCGTGTTGAACAGCGCGGCGACGGCGGGGCCCTGGACGTCGAGGTCGGTGGCGGAGCCGCCGCAGTTCACGACGACGTCGAGCCGGCCCACGTACTCCTCCATGCGGTCGACGTGCACGACGGGCGTGCCGAGGGTGGTGACAGTGGCGGGATCGCGGCGAGTAAAGACGACGACGCCCTCCACGCCCGGTTGGCGGCCGAGCGCCAGTTCCACGCCGCGGCCCAGATTGCCGTACCCATTGATGCCTACACGAATCATGAGCCCCTCTTTCGCTGGTGAACTAGTGCCTAGTGTGGCAAAACTGCGAGCGGAAGAGAAGGGCGGGTCACGGAGCGGACGGCGGGGCGGGGGGAAATGCCGCTTACGCCGATGCGCACGCTCGCCGGTGCTCTCGTAACCTGCGCCTTAGGTCCTCCTCGACGGGCGAGAAGGGCTCGTCGTCGCCGTGCAGAAGGCTGAGCTCCCACGTTTGAACGACGTCGTCGGCCCACGTCACGTCCTCACTCGGGCTGATCGCCTGATCCAGAATCGCACGCAACGCCCGACTGCTGCCGGCGCGCTGGGCTTCAAACCGCCCCTCGATGAAGGATTCGCGCAGGGGCTGGCCCTCCGCGAATAGCGAGCTTTCGAGCTCGCTGGCCACCTTCGCGAACACGAAAGCCTCAGGAAGTTCGTCCGCTTGCGCACGGCTGAAGCCGCCCTTGAGTAGCTTCGTCACGTCTTCCACCCCTCAGGATGTCCGGTTACCCCAGTATGCCTCCCCACCTTTCCGCCAAAACAGGGCTGCGGACAACCGGCCCAACCCCAAGTTGTTTGCAAGTTGTTTAAACAACTTCGAAACAACTTGCGACCCCCTCGCCACCCTGAGACGCCCACAAAACCGCGCTATCTCGCGGAAAACAAGTTGTTTGCAAGTTGTTTCGCCGGTTGTTTCACGCGGTTGTTTGACGCGGCTCGCGCCCCGTCAACGCCGGCCGCATCCCGATCGTCGCCACCCGGCAGCGCCGCGTCACGCCTCGCACGCCCGCCTGAGGAGACACACCGTCTCGAAGTGCTCGGTGTGCGGGAACATGTCCACCACCTGCGCCTTCACCACGTCGAACCCGCCCATCGCCGCCACATCCTTCGCTAGCGACCGCACATTGCACGACGAGTACAGCACCGTCTCCACCCCCGACCGCGCGATCCACTCCGCCAGCTCCGGCCCGATCCCACGCCGGGGCGGATTCACGACAACGACGTCCGGCCGCTCGCCCTGCTCCCCCGCCCACGCGGTCGCATCCGCGACGACGAAGCGCGCCTCACCCCGACCGCGGGCCTGCACGCCGGTTGTTGGATCACTCTGCTTGCCGAAGCTGACGTCAGCTCGCCCGCCGGCGGCGGCGTCCGCGCCGCCGCCGGCCGTGCCAGCCAACTCCTCCGCTGACTCCCGCGCCGCCTCGACTGCCTGCTCTTCGGCCTCGACCCCGACCACGTTCATCCCCGCGCTCGCGAGCGCGAGTGCAAAACCGCCGACCCCGCAGTACAGGTCCCAGACCGTGGCCGGCCTGCCGGCCTCGCGATCCCCGGCGGCGTCCTTCTCTCCGTCAGCGCCCGTGTCCACATCCGCACCCGCGCCGGCCACCCATTCGACCGCCCGCGAGTACAGCACCTGCGCGGCCTCGGTGTTGGTCTGAAAGAACGACTTCGGCCGCAGGTTGAGAGTCAGCTCGCCGCCGGCCACTTCGAGCCGCATCGGCAGCGCCGACTCGTCGGAGATGACGATCTCCTCCTCGCCCTCGATCACCGCCTTGCGCTCAGGCTGGACGTTGAGCGACACCACGCGCGCCGCCGGTAACAGCTCCCGCAGGCGCGCCAGCTTCTTGAATAGCATCCCCTGCACGCCGCGCCTCCGCGCGACGAATCGCACCATCAGCTCCCCGCTCGGCGACTCGGTAACGATCACGTACTTGAGCACCCCGCGGTCGCTCACCGGGTCGTAGGGGTGGAATCCGCACTCGCTCACGAACTGAGCCAGCGCCGGGATGGCCAGCTGGATTCCCGGGGTGGGCAGCGGGCAGTCGCGCAAGTCCTGGCCTCCATCCGGGCCCAAGATACCGAGCTTCGGGCGGGCCGCCGTGCCCGTCACCACCAGCTTGACCTTGTTGCGGAACGTCTCCCGCCCCGAAGCCCCCGGCTCCAGCCACTCGCCGTTCATGAAGGGGGCGAGCGCCTCTTCGGCCCGCGCCTGCTTGGCGGCGAGCTGCTCATCCTGCGGGGTCTCGATCAGGGTGCAGGATCGGCAACGCCCCTGGTCATAGTAGTGACACTCGAGGAGCGGCTCGGCGGCGGCAGCGCGAACTGGAAGGGGGAATCGCATGCCCTCATCCTACCGTCCGCGCGATCCCACCTGCCCGGGCCCGGCCGGGCAGGCCCCGCACACCCAGTCCCCGGCACCCTCCCCACACAACTCGTGAAAATACCGGCTACCGATTCCTATTCGGGCCAGGTCGCCCCCAGATTCACGACTTGCGCCGGCCACACCCCGAGCCGGACCAAAATCAAAGCCGACGGCACAGATTATCGGCGCTCGCCGCGCGGCGGCCTCCGACCCGCGTTTACCGCCCGGCCCGCGGCTTGGCCCGCCTCGTCGGTTCGGCGGTCAGCGGGTCTTCGGGCCAGGGGTGGCGCGGGTAGCGCCCGCGCATTTCGGCCCGGACCTGCGCATATGACCCCGCCCAGAACGACTCCAGATCCCGCGTAATCGCCAGCGGCCGCTGGGCGGGTGAGAGCAGCTCGAGCGTGACGGGCACCCCGGCCAGCCGGGGCGTGGCCGTCCACCCGAAGCACTCCTGCAACCGCAGCCGCACGGTCGGCACTCCGGACGAGTAGTCCACCTTTGCGCTCCCCGTCGGCGTGGCGATCCGCTCGGGGGCCAGCTCATCCAGCCGCGCCGCCTCCGGCCAGGGCAGCAGCGCACGCAGCCCGGCCAGCAGGTCGGGGCGCCCGGCGCCGAGCAGCGGGGTCAGCCACTCGTCCACGCGCGCGGCCAGCCCCTCATCGGACACGTCCGGCCAGGGCTCCCCCACGGCCTCGTGCAGAAACGCGAGCCGCTCCCGCAGCGCCACCGCCGCCGCGGGCCAGTCCAGCATCCCGACCCCGGCCCGCTCCACCTCGCGCGCCCTCGCCGCCGCCACCTGATCCGTCGTCAGTTTCACCGGCTCGCGCCCTAGCTCGATCGCCCCCAGCGCCCGCACCCGCGCGCCCGTCACCTCCATGCCGCGCACCGCGGTCTCCACCCGTTCGCTCACGCCCGGCCCGTACTCCGCCGCGTCCTCCGGCGCCACCGGCACCGCCGCCCGGATCACCGCATCCGCCCGACCCTGCGCCTCGCCCAATTCCGCGACCGCCAGCCACTCCTGGCCCTCCAGCGGCGAGCCGTCCTCCAGCACCGCCCCCGCGCCGTTCGCTAGCACGTACCCGCGCCCGCGCCTGCGCGCCACCCACATGGGGTGTGCCATCACGACGACGGCCGCGATCTCCTCATCCACACTCGCCCGCCTCGCGCCCGTCCCGGCTTGCACCAGAGCGCCCGCCCCGGCTCGCGCCCGCCCGCCTGCCTGACCTGGCACCTCACCCGTCACCTTACCAGCACGCCCGCCCGCCACCGCGCCCAGCCGGCCCGCCAGCTCCTTCAGGCGCTTGGCCTCCCGGGCCCATTCACGGTCGCCACCTGAGCGCCGGAGCTGCGCCGCGAGGTCAGCACCCGGAATGCGCGGCGCCAACGACAGCAGCGCCACCACCTCGGCCGCCCGCCGGGCGCCCACCACGGCGGCCCCCTCGATGAGGGCGCGCCCGAGCTGCGGGGACAGCGGCAGGCCGGCAAGTGCCCGCCCACGCGCGGTGATCACTCCCGATTCCTCCACAGCCCCGATCGCCGCCAACGTCCGCTGGGCCGCTTCTGCCGCCGCGGGCTTGGGCTGGTCGAGCAGGCGCAGGCCGGCCATCCCCGGGTTGCCCCACGCCGCGGCCTGCAGGCTCGCGCCCGTCACGTCGCCGACCACTATCTCCGGCTCCGAAAACTCCACCGCCCGCGCGTAGCTCAGGCATCGCCACGCCCGGCCCGGCCCTTCGCGCCCGGCCCGCCCGGCGCGCTGGTCCAGCCTGGCCCGCGAGGCGTGCACGGTCACCAGGTCCGAGATGCCCGTGCGCGGCTCGAAGCGCGGCTCTCGCGCCAGCGCCGCGTCCACCACGGCCCGCACACCCGGCACCGTCAGCGACGATTCCGCCAGCGACGTCGCCAAAATAATCCTGTCTTCACCGCCGGCCAGCACCCGGTCCTGCTCCTTCGCCGGCATCGACCCGTGCAGCGCCATCACCGGCAGGGGCGCGCCCGCCAGCAGCGCCCGCATCTTCTCAATCTCCCCCACGCCCGGTAGGAACACGAGCACCGAGCCCGCCGGGTCGCCCTCACCGCGCACGACGCCGCCCACGCCAGCCGCGCCCACACCACCAGCCGCACCGGCCCCACTGCCGCCGCCGCGCCCCGCAGCCCACTGCGCCGCCTCGTGCACCACGCGGGCCACGTGCGCGAGGAAGTCACGCGAGACCACCACGCCGTGTCCCACGTCGGTCAGGGCCCGCGGGCCGAGCCGCTCCTCCACCGCCACCGGGTGGATCGCGCCGGGGATCTCCACCACCGCACCGCCTACTAGCTCCGCGAACCGTCCGGCCTCGAGCGTGGCGGACATCGCTACCAGCCGCAGGTCGGGGCGCAGGGTGTCTTGGACATCGAGCACGAAGGCGGTTGCGAGGTCGGTGTCGAGGTCGCGCTCATGGATTTCGTCGATAATCACGGCGCCCACGCCCGCCAGCTCCGGGTCGTGCTGGAGCATGCGTAGCATGACACCCGGCGTCACCATCTCCACGCGGCTGCCCGGCTTCGACTCTCCTCGCACCCGGAATCCCACCTGTTGCCCCACGGGCTCGCCCAGCAGGTAGGCGATCCGCCGGGCCGCCGCCCGCGCTGCCACGCGCCGGGGCTGCACCACGATCACGCGCCCCTCCACGAGCGTGGCCATGAGCACGGGCACCAGCATCGTCTTGCCCGACCCGGGCGGCGCCGTCATCACGATGTTGCCGCGCTGGCGCGCAATATCCCCCAGCCCGCGCGCAACGGGCAGGTCCGGCAGGTTTTCGAGCAGCCGCTCCATGCTTAGCGCTCGCGTACTAGCGCCCGACGAGCGCGGCGAGCAGCCGCAGCGCCGTCGCCTTCACCTCGCCGGCCGGGTACCCGTGGTCGAGCAACCGCAGGCCCGCGTCCAGGATCGACCGGGTCATCTGGGCGTTGACCACCGCGGCTTGCGGCGTCACCTCGCGCCACAGCCGCACCACGCTCCCGGCGAGCTCGCGGTGGAAATTCAGCACGGCGTCGGACCTGGCCTGGATCTCCGCGCCCGACGGCGCCTCGTCCCGCTTCCCGCGCCCGATCCCGGCCTTGACCACGTCGATCAGCCACTGGTGCCCGGCCTCCGCGCCGATGTCCAGCGTGATCTCGACGAGTGTGCGTAGCTGCTCGTACGGCTCCGCGTCCACCTCCAGCGCCGTGTCCAGCCGCTTCTTCCAGCCCGGGATATAGCGCTCGAGCACAAGCAGGCGCAGGTCGTCAATCGACTCCACGTAACGGTAGATCGAGTTGCGCGCAATCCCCGCCCGCGCCGCCACGGCCCCCGCCGTCAGCGCCGCCGGCCCGTCCTCGCGCAGGATCTCCTCGGCACAGTCCACCAGCTTGGTGTACATCATCGAGTGATGTTCCTTCACGGAGGGCGCAGAAATCTTCGGGCTCATGGTCTTTCTTTCACGACGACGGTCTCCCCAGTTTACCGGCTATTCCCATTTCAGGGTGGAGCGGGAAAACTCGTGAATCTAGTACCTACCAGGGCGATATAGCAACCCGTAGCCGGTATATTCACGACTTCTGCCCGCGTCACCAATGAGGAAGAGCCCCAAGCAAGCCAACACGGCTTAGTCCCGCCCTGCCTTCGCCCGCCGGCGTTCTCCCACGCCCTCGATCAGCCGGTACAAAATCGGCAACAGGATGAGGGTAAGCAGGGTGGAGGTGATGAGTCCGCCGATCACCGTGATCGCCAGCGGGGTCGAAATAAACCCGGTCGACGACGACAGCCCCAGCGCCATCGGGATCATCGCCACAATGGTGGCCAGCGACGTCATCGCCACCGGCCGCACGCGCCGCATCGCCCCGTCATGCACTGCGCTCGCTAGATCCATGCCCTGCTCGCGGTACTGGTTCATGAGGTCCACCAGCACCACCGCGTTGGTCACCACGATGCCGGTCAGCATGAGCAGGCCGATCATCGCCGAGATGTCGAGCGCCGTGCCCGTGATGAGCAGCGCCAGGAAGGAGCCGATCGCCGCGAACGGGATCGCCACCAGCAACAGCGCCGGCTGGACGAGCGAGCGGAAGATCCACACGAGCACCACGTAGATGAGCAGCACTGCCGCCGCGAGCGCCAGCCCCAGCTGGTTGAACGAATCCGCGAGCTGCTGGGAGGCCCCGTCCATCGACGTCACCGTCCCGTCCGGCAGGTCCAGCCCGGCCACGGCCTCCTTCACCGCGTCCGTGGCGTGGCCGAGGTTGTCGGCGTCGACGGGCGTCGCGGACACGGTCGTCGTCGTTTGCCCGTTGATCGTCACGATGGTCGGCAGCGAGTCGACCTCCTCCACGGTGGCGAACGCCTCGAGCGGCTGGCCGAGGACCGTCATCGCGCGCAGGGCCTCGATCGTGGTGACCGGCTCATCAATCGAAATATAGATCGAGGTGTCCACGTTGTCGATCGTGATCTGCCCAATATTCGGCTCCACCATCTGCGCCGCGATCATCCCCACGATCGCGTTCTCGGTCAGCCCCACGGCCGCGGCCGCGTCCCGGTTGACGTTGACCTGCACGGCCGGCGTGATTGCACTGGCGTTGTGCTCAGCCCGCTTGATCTCGGGGAGCTGGGCCACGGCGTCGTTGATTTGCTCGGTCGCCGCCGCGAGCGCCTCCGGGGTGGGGGCCGTGACGCTGACGTCGATCGTGCCCGAGCCCAGCATCGACTGGCTCGAGTCGGAGGTGGTGCCCTCGCCGGTCGCGGAGTCGCCGGCTGCCACGATCGCGTCGGTGAGCTCGGTGATGTCCGCCTTCTCGTCCACCGAAATCATGTACGTAATCGTATCGCCGGCCCCACCCATCGCCATCGGGCTGGAGCCGATCATCGCCGCCGTGGACTCCACGCCCGCGATCGCCGAAATCTTCGCCTCGGTGGCATCGGCCTGCTCCACCTTCGCCTCCATCGACGCCCCCGGAGCGGTCGCCTGCGCCACTGTCACGTTGCCCTGGTTCGTGCCGCCCAGCAGGTTGATCTTGAGTAGCGGGAACAGCGCCACGGTCGCGGCCAGGATCGCCACCGCCGCCACCAGCGTGATCGCCGGGTGCTTCTGCGTGCCGCGCAGGGCCGGCTCGTAGGCTCGGTGCAGCCAGTAGCGGTGCTCCTTTTCTTCCGCACGACGCCGGAACTCCTCCACCTCACCGCTCTCCAGGGCCGCCTTCGCCTCCTTCGACGGGCGCAAGAACCAGTACGCGAGCACCGGCACGATCGTCAGCGCCACCAGCAACGACGCCGCCAGCGCGATCACCACCGTGAACGCGAACGGGCGGAAAAGCTCTCCCACCATGCCCGGCACCAGGCCCACTGGCACGAACACGATGAACGACACCACGGTCGACGCCGTGATTGCGGACGCGACCTCCTGGACGGCGTCGAGAATCGCCTCCCGCCTGGGCTTGCCGTACTCGAGGTGCCGCTTGATGTTTTCGATAACGACGATCGAATCGTCCACCACGCGCCCGATCGACAGGGTGAGAGCGGCGAGGGTGAGCATGTTGAGCGAGTACCCGCCCACGAGCATGCCGATGAAGCCCACGAGCAGGGACAGCGGGATCGACAGGGCCGTGACCAGCGTGGAGCGGATCGAGGTGAGGAAGATGAGGATCACGAGCACCGCGAAGATGAGGCCGAGCGCGCCCTCCTGGGCCAGCGACTCGATCGAGCCCGTGATGAACGGCGCCTGCGTGAACAGGATGGTGAACTGAGTATTGTTCCCGACGGCGGGGGCTAGCTCGTCCAGCACGCCGTTGACCTGGTCCGTGACCTGCACGATGTTGGCATTCGCGGTGGGGAAGATGACGATGCCGAGCGCCGATTCGCCGTTGAGGCGGCCGACCATCTGGGCATCTGCTTGCGTGAGCTCGACGTCCGCGATGTCCGAGAGCGGGTAGACCGTGGCCGGCTGGCCCGGCTGCGCCTCGCCCGCCACCACCGGGATCTGCTTGAGGGCGTCGACCGAGTCAATCTCCTGGCCCACCGTCACGTCCCGCGACTCCTCGCCATCCACGAGCGAGCCCACTGGCACCGACAGACCGTTGTCTTCGAGGGCCTGCTGGACGGCGTCGGCGGAAATGCCGAGTTCGGCGATGCGGGCCTGGTCGAGCGTGATCGAGATGCGCTGCTCCGGGGCGCCGAGCAGCTGGACGGAGGCGACCCCGTTCTCCTGCTCAAGCGCTGGAACAACTGTGGTGCGCAGGCGCTCCGCCACCTCCAGCGGGGTGCCGTCCGAGGTCACGGCCACGTACGCGAGCGGGATGTCGGACGTGCCGCCGGAGACGACGTCGTAGGTCAGGCCCTCCGGGAAGTTATCGTCCGCACGCGAAATCTGCTGCTCCACGCGGTTGGTGGCGCGGGCGATGTCCGTGCCGTAGTCGAGCTCGATCGTGACGATCGAGACCGAGGACCGGGACGTGGTGGTCGTCTCCGAGACCTCCGCGATCGTGGAAACCTGCTGCTCGATCGGGACCGACACGCGGTCGTGCATCTGCTCCGACGTGGCACCCGGGGACACCGAGATGACGTTGATGACCGGCAGCTCCACGCGCGGGATGAGCTCCTGGCGCAGGGTGCCGAGGGCGAAGATGCCCAGGACAAAAATCACGGTGGAGAGGAGGGCCACGAAGGCGCGGTTCTTCAAGGAACCTTCGGCAAGCTTAAACATTTTTCCCCAGATCAGTAGGCCAACATACTGAGCCTAGGGAAGGGGTGCGGGAGGGCGCCAACCTGTCCTCTCACAGAGTAGCGGGCGGGGCTAGGGGCTCGCCGCACACGCCTAAAGGCGCTCCGTCTCCCGCTCCAGGCGGGAGGTAGGGCCGGCGAGAATGATGAGATCGCCGGATTCGAGGGTGTCGGTGTCGCGGGCGGCGCGGAAGTTACCCTCCCCGCGCTGGACCGCGATGATCTCCAGGCCGGTCTTCTTGGCGTTGACCTCGCCCACGGTCTTGCCCAGCAGGCGGGCGGGCGGGGTGGCGGCGGCAACGGAGAAGCCGTGGGTGAACTCGAGGTAGTCCTCCACGTCGTTGCGGATGAGGTGGGCCACGCGCTTGCCCATGTCGATCTCGGGCCGGACGATGTGGTGGACCCCGATCTGGGACAGCAGTATGGCGTGCGATTCCTTTGACGCCTTCGCCCACACGTCCGGCACCCCCATGGTGATGACGGCGGAGGCGGCCAGAACCGAGGCCTCCACGTGCGAGCCGATCGCGATGATGACGCGCGAGGCCTCGTCCACGCCCAGCTGGCGCAGCGCCTCGGTGTTGGTGGCGTCCGCGTGGACGATGTGGTCGAACTGGGTGGACAGCTCCTGGACCACCTCGCGGTCGGAGTCCACGCACAGCACCTCCACGCCGCTGTTTTCCAGTTCCGCGGCGAGCGCCCGGCCGAACCGGCCGAGGCCGAGGACGACCACGGCGCCGTCGTCGGAATTGCGGTGAGCAAAAATGTTAGCCAATGGCAGGCCTTTCTTCGGGGTACTCGTACAGCCGGTTTGTCACGCGCCCAGCGAGGGTGGTGGCGAGGCCTAGGGGGCCCACGCGGCCGGCGAACATGAGGACAATGAGGACGAGTTGGGCGTGGCGCGGCAGGCTCTCCGTGATGCCCGTGGATAGACCCACCGTACCGAAGGCGGAGGTGGTTTCAAAGAGGACCTGGTCGAGGGTGAAGCCGGGCGAGAGCGCAAGGATGACGAACGTCGCGCCAACCACGAGCGTGAGCGCCGCGACCGTCACCGACAGCGCCTGGCCGATCACGCGCCGGGACATGGCACGGCCGTGTGCGGAGACGACGCGCCGGCCCCGCACCTCCGCCCCGATCGTGGCGAGAAGGACGGCGAGCGTGGTGATCTTGATGCCGCCCGCGGTACCACCGGAGCCGCCACCTATGAACATGAGAATGTCGGTGCCGAGCAGGGTCTGGGCGCGGGCATCGGCGTAGTCAATGGCGTTGAAGCCGGCAGTGCGGGGGCTGACAGCGGCGAAGAAGGCGTTGAGGAAGCGGCCGGGAGTGTCGAAGCCGGCGAGCACCCCATTCCATTCGGTGAGCATCAACAGCACGCCCAGGATGATGAGGACCCCCGTGCCCACCCACGTGAACAGCGCGGTCAGCGACCAGCGCCGGCGCAGGCACTTCGGCGTGCGCAGGCGCCGGAACGTCTCCAGTAGCACGGGAAATCCCAGTCCGCCCACCATGAGCCCGAAAGCGAGGGGGAGGAGGATGAGGCCATCGTCGGCAAAACCGATCACGTTGTCCGTATACAGCGCGAAGCCCGCGTTATTGAAGGACGAAACAGAGTGGAACAGGCCTTCCCAGGTGGCGCGCCCCCAGCCGTATCCGTAGCCGAAGCGGAAGCGCGCGGTGAGGAACAGGAAGATGACGGCCTCGATGGCGAAGGTGAAGAACACCGTGGCGCGCACCACCCAGCGCACGTTCCCCAGGTCGCCACGGCCCTCGGCTCCCGCCGTCAGACGACGCCGGAGCCCCAGCCGCGCCCCCAGCACCATGGACAGGAGGCACGCAATCGTCATGATCCCCAGACCGCCGAACTGGACGAGCACCATGATGACTCCCTGGCCGAAGTGGGTCCAGGCCTGGGCGGTGTCGAGCGTGATGAGGCCGGTGAGGCACACGGCGGAGGTGGCGGTGAAAAGGGCGTCAACGATCGCTACGGGTGCTCCGGCGGAGGCCCACGGCGTGGCGAGCAGGACCGTGCCGATCGCAATCAAACTGAAGAAACTTAGTGCTACCGCGCTTGCCGGGCGCAGATGACGCAAATAGTGCACGAGCACAGCGTAAGCCCACGCACGCCCCCGCGACTACTTCCGTGCCAGGCGCAACATTTTGCTCAAAGCGCCGAGTTGATAAGAATGAGGTTATGGATTTCATGGAGTGGGCCCTGCAGCAGACCTCCCAGCACCCGCGGCTGGCGAATTCCCTGGTGACGGCGAACGGGGACTGGCTGGACGTCCTCCTCGACGACGGGCGCACCTTCCGCTTCCGCCCCGGCGCCCTCATCAGGCAAGACGCCCCGCTCGACCAGCGCGCCGAACTCCTCGACCGCCTCATCTCCATCGGCATCGACGAGGCCGAGTCCGCCACCGTCACCGAACCCAACCGGGCCTCGGCCGCAAAGCCCGACGACGGCGTCGTGCCCGGCTACCCCGACACCACCGGCGGCGCCTACCCCGGCCCGAGCGGCGAACCCTCCGACGACCTAGATGACCCGGACGCGGAGGCCCTGATCGTCCCGATCGTGCGCTCGGCGGACTACTTCCTGCCGGCCACCCCGGACTCGGACTCGATTGTCTACATCCCGCTGACGGCGTTCCTCGCGGTGGGGCTCGCGCACGACTACCCGGACACCATCCAGCCGATCTACTACGACCAACTGGAGGATTCCCGCGAGATCGGGGAGATCATGTCCGACGCCGTCATGACGCTGCGGTTCATGACGAACGGCACCCAGCAATCGGTGGAGATCGGGATCACGGAGATCGCGGGCGCGCAGGTGATGACATTCCTCCAACCACCGAACTACGAACTGTCCTGGTTCTCGGATCTGGACATGATCCAGCAGGTGGCCGACCGTATTTGCGAGCAGCGCCCGGACGACATCCCGCTGTTCATCCCTGCCTCGCGCACGAAGCTCTTCATCGTCTTCGCCGACGACCCGCACCTGGCCGACTTCTTCAAACTCCTGCTCGCCCAACGCAACTCCGACGACGCGATCTACCCCCTGCCTCACACCGTGGCCGCCGACGGCTGGCTCGAATGGCAACCCTTCCCCGACTCGGAGCTGGCGGCCGTGCTCGGCGCGCTGCGCAACTACTTCCGGCAAAAGATCTACACGGCGCAGGAGGACATGATGCGGCAGTGGCCCGCGTTCGGGCAGGTCAAGGCCTTCCAGCCGCGCCGGCTCACCACGGGCGAGCGGGTGTCCGCCGCCACATGGGATGCCACCGACGCCCACGGCTCCATCCCCCACACCGACTTCGTCACCTTCACCCGCTCCCCGCACCCGTGGCAGGAGGTACCGGCGGTCAACATCACGGTCCGCACGCACGTGGCGCGCGAGATCTGGCCCGACGGGATCGTGGAGGACGACACGGTGTGGCCGCCGCGCTACCGGGTCACGGGTTTTCCGGACGAGGACACTCTGCGCAAGCTCCGGGACGCCACTGACCGGCGCTTTTAGCGCCAGCCGGCGTGGTGCCGCGCTCGGGTACGCTCAGGCGCCGTCAAATCTCAGGAGAATACAGCTTGTCGTGCGCGAAATCGGCCTTTTTGGCCCCAGAGTCCTGAGAATTGACGGGCGGGGCGCAAGACCCGAGTCCCCGAGTCCCCGAGCCGGGCGCTACTTGGCCATCGGCCCCGCGCTCCCATAAAACCGGCCGAGCGTCTCTTCCTTATACTCCCAGTACGTGCCGGCCGCGATGGAGGCCCGGATCTGGTCGACCAGGTTAACCGTGAAGTGCTCGTTGTGGATCGTGCACAGGGTGGCCGAGAGCATCTCCTTGGCCTTGAACAGGTGGTGGATGTAGGCCCGCGTGTAGTTGCGGCACGTGTAGCAGGTGCAGCCCTCCACCAGCGGGGTGAAGTCCCGCTTGAACTCCGAGCGCGTGATGTTGAAGCGACCGGTAGGCGAGTAAATCGCGGCGTTGCGGGCCACCCGCGAGGGGTTGACACAGTCGAAGGTGTCCGCCCCGGATTCGACGCAGGCGAAGAAGTCATCCGGCTCGGAGATGCCAAGCATGTGCCGCGCCCGGTCCTCGGGCAGCTCCTCGCTCACCCACGCCGTGATCGTGGACAGGTTCTCCTTCTCCAGCGCGCCCCCGATCCCGAAGCCGTCGAAGCGCTGTCCGTCCACCTCCATCGAGCCCAGGTCGCGGGCGGCCTTGCGCCGCAGATCCTCGTACTGGGCGCCCTGGATCACGCCGAACAGCTGCTGGTAGGGCTTGCCCTCCCGCTCTTCGGTCAGCCGCTTGTGCTCGGCCAGGCACCGCTGCGCCCACAGCCGCGTCCGCTCCAGCGCCTCCTCCTGGTAAGGCCGCGAGTTCATGAGCGTGGTCAGCTCGTCGAAGGCGAAGATGATGTCCGCGCCCAGCTCGTGCTGGATCCGCATCGAGATCTCCGGCGTGAAGCGGTGCCTATCGCCGTTGAGGTGCGAGCGGAACCACACGCCGTCGTCATCGACATTGGCGAGGCGCTCCTTGCCGGGCGCCACGGCGTCGTCGGCGACGGTCTTGCCCGAGAACTCGTCCGAGAGCACCTTCTTGAACCCCGACCCTAGGCTCATCACCTGGAAGCCGCCCGAGTCGGTGTAAGTGGGGCCGGGCCAGTTCATGAACGCGCCGAGTCCGCCCGCCTCGTCTACCACGTCCGAACCGGGCTGCAAGTAGAGGTGATAGGCGTTGGAGAGCACGGCCTGCGCGCCGAGGTCCTTGACGGACTCTGGCAGCGTGGACTTGACCGTCGCCTTCGTGCCCACGGGGATGAAGGCGGGGGTGTGGATGTCGCCGTGCGGGGTGTGGATGGTGCCCGTGCGCGCGAGCGTGCCGTCCAGGCGGGATTCAAGGGTAAACATGCTTACTTTCCGTAGTTCGGTTCGTGCTTCTTGACCAGGTTAATGACAGCGTAAGTGATCGGCAGGAACACCACTTCGACCGACACCTTGTACAGGAAGCCGACGACGGCGAGGTTCGCGATTGTCGCCCAGCCCACGACGCCGACCCACGCGATCACGCAGAAAATGACCGTGTCCGCCGCCTCGCCCACCAGGGTGGAGCCGATGAGGCGCGCCCACATGTGCTTTTCTCCCCAACGGTCTTTGATCGCGGTGAGGACCTTCGCGTTCAGTAGCTGACCGGCCAGATAACCGGCGAGGGAAGCGAAGACGAAGCGCCACACCACGCCCAGGACCTCCTCGAAGGCGGCCTGGCTCGTGTAATCCGGGTGGGCGGGCAGCTGGATGACCGCCCAGAACGTGAGCGAGGCCAGGAACGAGACCACAAATCCCATGAAGATCACGCGCCGGGCGGCCTTAAAACCGTAGACCTCGGACAGGACGTCGCCGATGATGTAGGTCAGCGGGAAGAGGATCGCGCCGCCGTCAAACGTGAGGGGGCCGATCTCCACCAGCTTCGTCGCGCCGATGTTCGACAGCAACAGGAAGGCAACGAAGAAAACCGCGAAGTAGTCATACAAGCCGCGCCGGATCGCGGCGTAGGCGGTGGTGGTGGCGGCGGGCTGGGCCGCGGCGTCGTTGGCGGGGGTTGCGCCGTCGGAGAGAGCGGGCGCGGGCGTGGTTGGCTCGGGGGCAGTCATGGTGTCCTTTCGTGGGCGCGAATGCGCGTCGACGCCGGGCACTGCCACTACCCAAGCGCACCTCGGCCGCGGGTTGCGGGCGGGTGGGACGCCGATCGCTCGCACGTCCGGGAATATGGTAGCACCCGCCGCGGCCGAATCCGGCTAGAAGTCGAGCCGAATGACCGTGGCCCCATCGGCCTGCGACACTTCCTGCGAGATCACGATCTGCTCCCCGTCCGTGTACCCGAGGGTCTGGCTGGGGAGGAGGAAGGTGTCGCCCGTGACCACATAATTGGCCACGTTCATCAGCAGGTTGTACACGTCCTCCTCCGAGCGGGTCGACTCCCGCACCTGCACGTCCAAGTGCCCGAAGTTGGTCAGGCCGAGCGTGCGCCCAAAGGTGAGATCGTGGGAGTGCACCCGCACGTTCACCCACAGAGGCAGGGGCGCCTGTCCCTTCGTCAGCATCTCGGCCAGGCTCGTCACCATCGACGGCGGCATCAGCACCCCCAGCTCGTCGCGGTACACGCCGATCGCCGCCGGCTCACGCATGAGCCCGTCCATCACTTCGGTAAAGACGATGTGCGCCTTGACCATCTTGTGCCGGCGCCGCAACTCCCTGGCCAGGGCCGCCTCCGGGTCCGGCTCGCCGGGGGCTGGGTCGGGGGCGCCGTCGTCGGGAACGAAAAACGATGCCGCCACGTGGAACCGATGAAGCGGCAGCTGCCCGCGCTCCAACACCAAACCGTGGGGCACGGGGGTGAGGAGCACGTGGACGCCGTCGAGCTCGAAGTGGAGGACGCGGCCGGAGTCGCCGGCGTGCTCGTCCACCACGTCCCACTCGGGCATGACCGGCTCGCCCCACAGGGCGGCAAAACGCTCGACGGCGGCTTCGAGGTCGATCGGCGCGCGCATGATCGCCGCCGCCGAAAACATCGCGGGGGCGGAGGGGTGAATCGAGGAAATTCCAAGCTCGTGCATGGGACGAGTCTACCGGGTGGACCGCGGTACGCCGCGGGTGAGACAACATGGGCCGGGCTGCGTGGCACGGGGCGGGCGCCGTCAAGCGTGAAGTGCGCGAACGGCGTCGTGAGCGCTAACTATCCGCGACCAGCGAGCCCGCCTCCAACGGGACCAGCCCCCGCGCGCCCTGCCAGGTCTCGGCGGAATCGAGCAGGTCGGATAGCGGGGTGCCGAAGCGCTCCTCGATGGCGGAACGCTCCACGTAGTAACTGCCGTCGAGGGTGACGTACGTGAGGGAAGTGGCGTTGTCGATCGCGGCCATGAACGCCACCGCGGAATACAGCACGTTTTCGCGTTCGTTGCCGGTGTCGCCTTCGCCGAGCATGACCAGCACGTCTGTGCCATGGATCTCCACCCTGTCAATGCGCGCGCCGAGCGGCAGCGCATACAGGGCCTGCACGGTGTTCGAGTTGTCGCCCACGTAGGGTGAGCGGCGGGTTTCGAGCGCATTGATGTCGTGCGTCACAAACGACGACTGCTGCTCCAACGACTGCACCTGCGCCAAGTTCGCTTTCGATTCCGTCAAGCGAATGTACGTGAAGCCAATGATGACAATCAATGCCAACCCGATGGAGATCAGCACCTGCACCACCAGGCTCTTGCGCGACGAAGAACTTGTCATGCCCCCATTATTCTCGACTCCCACCCCGCCCGCATAAGCCCGCAGGGTGAAGCGGCGCTCCGGGTGCGCCGGCTACGGGATGACGACGACGTCGGCGCCGGGCGTCGCCATCACCCCCCCGTTGCTACCCGCGCAGGTCAAGGAAGAAGGGGCCGCGCTGGGCGAGCTCGTTCATGTAGAGCGCATCCCAGTGCTGCCACGGTTCCTTCGCGAGGGAATCGTTGGTGAAACGCGGGTCCGTGGTCACTTCCGTGACGCAGAAGTCCGGGATCGCCAGGTCCACCACCGGGCTCAGGCGCTCAATCTCCGCTACCACCAGGCCGGCGTTCTGGCCAGAGAAAACGTCGAACTCCCAGCCGTCCTCGCCCACCCACAGCGAATGGCGGGTCTTGGCCACAATCCGGCCCGAGCGCTGGATGATCTGCACGGCCACCTCCGGGTCGAGCTCGGTCTCCATCTCGTAGCGCTCGCCCGCCACCGACGGGGACTTCACTGCGATGGTCGCTACCGGCGGGGGCGTGGGATGGGGGCTTGGGGTTGTTGGGCTTATTGGGGCCACGGGGATGCCGGGTGCCGGGCCGCCGGCGTCGGCGGAAGTGCCGGCCGAGGGGGTGGAAGTGCTGGTGGCGGGCGCGGATGACCTGGCCACGAGCTCGGCGAGGAGTCGGCGTTCGTAGGCGCCGAGTTCGTCGACGGCCGGGTCGAAGGCGGGGGTGCCCAGATCGGCGTCGAGGTCCACCCCACGGAACGCGAGGCGGACGCGGATCGCGTAGCCGGCCTCGGCGAACACGTAGGCCTGAATGATCACCTTCGGCGCACCGTGCTCGACCACACCCTCGGGTAGCCGGCGCACCAGGAACTTGCGTTCGAATTCGAAGGGAAAGTCTTCCATGACGAAAGCATACCCCGCCCCGGCTGGCCCCCGGGCCCTGTGCAGAGGCTACGCCTGGGAGCCAACCGGGCCCACGCACCCAGTTCCCGGAGCCCGGCAGTCCAGCCGCCGGGGCTAATCAGCGGCCGAGCGGGCGCAAATAATGCAGGGCGGAGCCGTCCCACTCGAAGAACATGTCGGCGCTGTGGCCTTCGCCCACGAGCGCATCCTCCACCAGTGCCTCACCCGTGACCAGGTTGACGATCGCATTCCCGGCCTGGGCAAACGGGGCGCCGCGCGCGAAGAGCTCGGCGCCCGCGGGGATGTCGGTGAGCCAGCGCCCGTCCGCGAGCACGGCCACCGTGGCACGATCCCGCGCATTGGCAGCGGGCTTGTCGGCCTCGGGCACATCGGAATCGGCGGAGTCGGACTCGCCGGTGCCAGCACCACCGGACGCACCCGAACCAGAACCCCCGGCGCCTTCGCCGGCCGAATCCACGCCCGCCGCATCAGCCCGCTCCGCGAGCGCCTCGGCCAGCTCGCGCGCAGTGACGTCGGGATCCATGCCCGCGACCTCGTAGACCTCCCCGGCGCTCCCGGCCCGCAGCGGCGTTTCGCGCCGGAGGTTTGCGCGCGCGTCGTACTCCACCACCTGGCCCGCGCCCACGCACACGATTCCGTCGGTGACGGACCAGCACTTGTCCCCGCTGACCTTGCTCAGCCCGGGGTAGGTCACGAACGTGGTGCCGGCGGTGCCCGGAATCCCGGTATCCACGATGTCGACCCCGAGCCTCACCTGCGCATCCGCCGTGAACAGCCGCTCGTCTTCGATCACGCGCCCACCGGAGGCGATCACCGCGGCGAGCACCGAGTCGCGCCCGAGCCGCACGATCCCCGCGCCCGCGTCATACGCGCCGACCAGCCACGGCACCTCCGTGTCCAGCACATGCGCCCGCGTCCACCTCAGCTCCTCCGCGCCTGACCTCGCCCCCAGCACAATAAAATCGCTCGGCACGGCGTCCGTCATTTTTCCCGACGACGCCGTCGCCCGGCCCGCGTCCGCACCCCCGGCATTCGCCTCCGCGGCCCCGGCACCCCCAGAACCAGCGTCCCCAGAACCAGCCCCCGCATCCCCCACCGACACGAACACCGACCCGCTCGAGGCGTCCATCGCGAGGATGTCGGTGGCGTCAGGGATGTCGTAGGTCCAGATGGGGAGCGTGCGCCCGGAACTCGACACACTGAAGGCGTGCAGCTGCGTGCCCCGCGCCTCCGCGAGCGCGGCGATCAACGTGCCCGACTGCCTGTCGTACACCACGGCCGTCGGCCGGCCCGGCAGCTCCACCGACCAGTCCCGTTCGGCGCCGCCCTCATAGGGGTTACGTACGGGTTCGGGCGTGGGCTCGGCGCTCGGCTCGTCCGCCCCCGGCGCGCTCGCCGAGTCGGGGGCGGACGGCGTCACCGTCGGGGAAGCTGGCTTGGTGACGTCGGTGCACGCGGTAAGCACAGCACACCCGGCGAGCACCAGCGCAACTGCCCGCTTCCGCATCCCGCCACCTCCATCGCAACCCCGGCTTTATCCCTCCACAATACCGGCCCCGCAATTTCCCCGCCGAATAGTGGCAACAATTTGGTTTCGAGTTGCTCACGCGGAAAGATGGGGATATGACGAATGTGACCGGTACGGACGTGGTGGTCGCGGCGCAGACCCTGGGCTCGACAGTGTGGACCACCCCGCTTGAGGAATCCGTGCGCCTGTCTGCCAAGGTGGGCCGCCAGGTGCTGCTCAAGCGCGAGGATATCCAAGTGGGGCGCTCGTATAAGGTGCGCGGTGCCTACAACTTCCTTGCCGGCCTGGGCCCGGCCGCGGCGCCGAATGGGGTGGTGTGTGCGTCGGCGGGTAATCACGCGCAGGGCGTGGCGTTCGCGTGCAACAAGAAGCACATTCACGGCACGATCTTCATCCCGTCCACCACGCCGCGCCAAAAGCGCAACCGCATCGCGGCGATTGGTGGGGAGTGGGTCACGTTGCGCACGGTGGGTACGTCTTTCGATGAGTGTTCCGAGGCCGCGATCGCGTTTGCCAAGGAGAACGACGCCGTCTACGTCCACCCTTTCGACGACCCGCGGACGATCGCCGGCCAGGGCACGGTGGTGAAGGAGATCTTCGAGCAGGCCCCTACTCCGCCGGCAACTGTGGTAGTGCCGGTGGGCGGCGGAGGCCTCCTGTCCGGCACGCTGGCGTGGGTGAAGCAGTTCCACCCGGAGGTGAAGGTGGTGGGCGTGGAGCCGGCGGGGGCGGCGTCGATGGCGGCGGCCCTCAAGGCGGGCGCCCCGCAGACCCTGGAGACCGTGGATAATTTCGCCGACGGCACGGCCGTTGCCCGTGCCGGCAACCTCACCTACCAGATCGTGGCTGACCTGTGCGATGAGATCGTGATCGTGCCCGAGGGCGCGATTTGCACGGAGATGCTGGAGCTGTACCAGGTGGAGGGCATCATCGCTGAGCCGTCGGGTGCGCTCGCTCCGGCCGCGCTCGGCGACTACCTCACCGACCTGCCCGACGGCCCCGTCGCCTGCATCATCTCCGGCGGCAACAATGATGTGATGCGCTACGACGACATCGTAGAGCGCTCCATGATCCACGAGGGCCTGCGCCACTACTTCCTCGTCACCTTCCCGCAGCGCCCGGGCGCGCTACGCACGTTCCTCGACGACGTGCTCTCCGAGGGCGAGGACATCATCTTGTTCGAGTACACGAAGAAGAACAACCGTGAGACGGGCCCGGCGCTGGTGGGCATCGAGATCGAGGACCGCACCAAGATCGACGACCTGCGCGCCCGCATGGATGCCTCCGACCTCGAGATCGAGAAGCTCGAGCCCAACTCGCCGCTCTTCGGCTACGTCCTCTAACCTCAAACCGATAATTCCGACCGCCGCAGGAGAAATGCATGAACAAGACCGTCCGTAACCTCATCATGACCGTGGTGTTGCTTGCCACGGTGGTGGTGGCGCTCGTCGTCATGCTGGTGCTCAATCGTTCCTCGGAGGCCGAGCCTGAGCCGACGACACCGTCCGCGTCCGCCACGTCCGAGGCCACGACGCCCGACGGCGCCAGCCCCAGCGCCGAGGCGACCGAGCCAACCGCGCCGAGTGCGGAGCTTAAGGAGCTGGTGGAGGGCCTGTGGCGCCTCGACCCGGACGATCCGATGGCGGTGGGGGACCTGGATGCGGACATCGTCATGCAGGTCTACTTCGACTTCCGTTGCGGTTACTGCGCGAAGGCGGCCACGGAGACCGAACCGAAGATGCAGCACTACATTGATGACGGTACGGTGCGCGTGGAGTACCACAACTTGGCGATTTTGGGCGACGAGTCGACCTTGCTGGCACAGGGCGCGGTGGCCGCCGCGAACCAGGGCAAGTTCCTCGAGTACCACTCCTACGTCTACGACCACCACGTGGCCGGCGACGCGGTGGAGGCCAGCGAGGACGGGATCGCCGCCGTCGCCAAAGCGATCGGGGTGGCAGACCTGGAGAAGTTCCGCGCCGACATGACCGCGCCCGAGACCGTCGCCGCCATCGAGGATGTCCGCACCACGGCCACCTCGCTCGGCATCTCCGGCACGCCGGCGTTCATCGTCGGCTACAGCTACGTCCCCGGGTTCATCCCCATCGAGACGATGGACCAGGTGATCGCCACCGAGCTCGCCCGCCCCAAGGCCTAGGGCCGACGACGTCGCCCGCCGCGCGTCGTCCCACAACGCTCGCCGCGGCCCCGCCCACCCCGCCGCCCACATCGCAAGGAGAACTATGAGTTTCAAACGACTTTTTTCTAAGACATACCAGCGCCTGTCGAAATGGACGTTCGCGGAGGAGGCGCCACTGCCGAAGAAGTCGATCGTGATCGGCGCCTACCACACGTCGAACTGGGATTTCTGGTTCATGCTCATGGCCCTGTGGGATAAGGGCGTACCGTTTAAGTTTTTGGTGAAGGACTCGGTGATGCGCGGGCCGCTCGCGCCGATCGTGCGCGCCCTGGGCGGGATTGGCGTGGATCGCAGCCACCCGAACGGGATGGTGGCAGGCATCATCGAGCAGCTTGAGGGCGAGGATCGCTTTTCGCTCATCATCGCCCCCGAGGGCACGCGCAAGAAGCGCGACTACTGGAAGTCCGGCTTCTACCACATCGCTCGCGGGGCCGGCCTGCCGGTCACGCTCGGCTTCATTGACTCCACCCGGCACGTGTACGGCTGGGGCAAGACGATCGAGCTGACGGGCGACGTCGCGGCCGACATGGACGTCATCCGCGAGTTTTACGCCGACGCCGCCGGGTTTAAGCCCGCCCAGGGCACCGCGCCACGCCTGCGTTCGGAGGACGAGCAGTGACGCAGGCCGAGGTTACGGGCGCGCCCGCATGTACGACGTCGGCGCAACACCGGCAGGTGAGCTACGAGGTCCCGTGGGAGCACCCCACCACGCTCATTGAGCACCGCCTTGAGGTGCCGTTGGCCCACCCGGGCCTGGGCTACCGTCCGCCGCGCCCGGATGCCACGATCCAGGTCTTCGCCCGCGAGTTCGTGCGCGCGGGCTGCGAGGACAAGCCGCGCCTAGTTTTCTTCCAAGGCGGCCCGGGGTCGGCCGGCACCCGCCAGACCACCGAATCTGGCTGGGTAGCCCGCGTGCTTGAGGACTACCGCCTGGTCATGCTCGACGAGCGCGGCACCGGCCAGTCCGCCGCGATCGACGCCGCCGTGTTGGCCGGCGTCGGCACCCCCGACCAGCAGGCCGACTACCTGGCGTGCTTCCGGCAGGATTCGATCGTCGCCGACGCCGAGGCCCTGCGCCACGCCCTGCAGGGCGATGAGCCGTGGGCGGCGATGGGCCAGTCGTTTGGCGGGTTCTGCATCACCACCTACCTATCCCAGGCCCCGCGCGGGCTGAGCCGGGCGTTCATCACCGCCGGCCTGCCCTCCACGTGGCGCCACCCCGACGACGTCTACCGCCTCACCTTCGCCCGCACCGCGGCCCGCAACGCCGAGTTCTTCGCGCGCTACCCCGAAGATGAGGAGACATGCTGGCGGATCGTCACGCATCTTGCCGACGCCGCCACGGCCGGTACCCCCGAACTCCTGCCCACCGGCGAGCCGCTGACCGCCCGACGGTTCCGGATGCTCGGCCTCGAGCTCGGGCACAGCTACGGGCTCGAAGCCCTGCACTACATGCTGGAGGACCCGTTCGTCGAGGTGCCGGGCGCGGGTGGGGACGACGGCGTCGTTGGAAAGCGGCTGAGCTCGCGATTCCTGACAGCCGTGGGAGCGGCGCTGAGCTACGGGGCAACGCCGTTGTACTGGGCGCTGCATGAGTCGATCTACCAGCAGCGCGGGGTGGCGCCGAGGTGGGCGGCGGATCGGGTGCGCGGGGAGTTTGCGCAGTTCCGCCAGCCGGAGGCAACCGCGAGCGCCGAAGCCGCCCTTCGCGCCGAGGGGCACGGCTTCCGCTTCACGGGTGAGCACGTGTTCCCCTGGCAGGGGGAGGAGGATCCGGCGCTGGCTCCGATGGCCGAGACGGTGAGCATCCTGGCCGGCCGCGAGGACTTGCCCAACCTGCACGACCGCGCCGCGCTCGCCCGCAACACCGTGCCGGTGGCGGCGTGGGTGTACCGGCCGGACATGTTCGTACCCGTGGAGATCTGCCTGGAGACCGCTGCCGAGATCGCCGGGATCAAAGTGCTCATCTCCGAGGACTGGCACCACGACGCGCTTCGCACGCATGGCGCGGCGGTGGTCGGGCCGCTGCTCGAGGCGCTCGGCTAGCGGGCACCTTTTGCCATCGGCAGGAGAGCAACTCTCTGACCTGCGGTTTTAGTTTTGGCTCGGGTCGGCGCCGTGGCGGGGTTGTGGGGAGATCAGGATTTAGAGCCGTTTCGTCGCGAAAACTGCCCAATCCGGGCATATTTTCACAAGTTAGCCACGCCGGAGGCCCGCGCTGGCCCGCCCGTGCCGGGCGCATCCGTGCGCCCTCCGGCCCGCCCAGGCACACCTTCGCACCGCGGGCTAGGATGAAAACATGAATATTCCACAGCTTGGCTTTGGCACCTACAAGATCGACAACGACGCAGCGCCGGCGGCCGTGGCCTCCGCGCTCGAGGTGGGCTACCGCCACATTGACACCGCGCAGATGTATCGCAACGAGCTCGGGGTGGGCCGGGCGCTCGCGGCAACGGGCATCCCCCGTGAGGATATCTTCGTCACCACGAAGCTCAACACCCCCAACCACCGGCCCGACGACGTGCGGCGGACCTTCGCCCAGTCGCTGGCGGACTTGCAGACCGACTACGTGGACCTCTTCCTTATTCATTGGCCGATGCCGATGTTCTACGGCGGGGACTTCATCACCACGTACCGCGTGATGGAGGAGTTTGTGGAGTCGGGCCAGGCGCGCGCGATTGGCGTGTCGAACTTTGAGATCCACCACCTGGAGAAGCTGGCGTCGGGCACGTCGATCCTGCCGGCGGTCAACCAGATCGAGCTGCACCCCTACTTTACGAACGCCGAGCTGGCGGCCTACTGTGCCGAGCGCGGGATCGCGGTGGAGGCGTGGTCGCCGCTCGGGCGCGGCGGCGTGCTGGACGATCCGGTGATCGGGGAGGTCGCGGCCGAGGTGGGGGCCACCCCGGCGCAGGCGGTGCTCGCCTGGCACCTGGCCAAGGGCCACATCGCGATCCCGAAGTCCACGCACGCAGATCGCCAGAAGGAAAACTTCGCCTCGCAAGACGTCACGCTCACCGAGGATCAGATCGCGCGGATCGACGTGCTCGACAGGGGCGAGCCCGGGCGCACCGGCAAGCACCCGGACGTGTTCGACCGCATGTAAACATTCGTCTTTGCGGCCGGCGGGGACTAAAATCGTCTCCGCCGGCCGCGCCAATTTCGGCCAACGTTGAAAGGTTATTCATGGTCACGTACGCGTACACGATTGCAGGTTCTGAAGCCACGGGCGGAGCGGGATTCCAGGTGGATCTCAAGACGTTCCATGAGCTCGGCTGTTACGGCCTGGGTACACTCACCTGTATCGTTTCCTTCGACCCGGCGGATGGCTGGAACCATAAGTTCGTGCCCGTCGAGTCCGGCGTGATCAGCGACCAGATGCGCGCGGCGATGTCGCACGCCAACCTGGATACGGTCAAGATCGGTATGCTGGGCACGGTGCCCACGATCGACGCCGTCGCCGAAGGCCTGAAGAGCCAGGAGTGGAAGAATATCGTGGTGGACCCGGTGCTCATCTGCAAGGGTCAGGAGCCGGGCATGGCGCTCGACACCGATAACGCGCTGCGGGAGAAGATCCTGCCGCTGGCCACCGTGGCCACCCCGAACTACTTCGAGGCCTGCACTCTGGCCGGCATGGACAAGCTCGAGACCCTGGAACACCTGGCCGAGGCCGCGATGCGGATCTCGGAGCTGGGCCCGAAGTACGTGGTGGTCAAGGGCGGGATGGACTTCCCGGGCGACGAGGCCGTGGATGTGCTGTGGGACGGCGAGCAGGCGCTCGCGTACTCGGTGCCGAAGATCGGCAACTCACGCGTGTCGGGCGCGGGCTGCACGTTCGCCGCCGCGATCACCGCGGAGCTGGCCAAGGGCTCGGATATCCACAAGGCCGTGCGCGTGGCGAAGGACCTGGTCACGCAGGGCATCGACGCGCAGGTGCGGGCCAACACCCCGTTCTCCACAGTGTGGCAGGGCGCGTTCGAACCCAAGCAGGACGCCGACTACACCTACGCCGCCCAGATGGACTACTCGGACGCCACGCCCGACGAGGGCGAAGGCTGTAGCGGCGACGGCGACTGCGCCAACTGCGGCGAGGGTGGCTGCGGTAACGGCGCCGGCAGCTGCGGCAAGTAATATGTATCCGGATTTCGCGGCCGCCCGGGTGTTCCTCTACGAGCACCTGGCGGCCGCGCCCGCATCCGAGGGCTCGCGCCGCTACCGCTACGAGCACTGCCTTCGCGTGGCCCGCATCGGCCGCCGGGTCGGGCTCGAGGCCGGCCTGGACGCCGACGCGCTCGAGCTCGGGTGCCTGCTTCACGACGTCGGCAAGTACGACGCCGCCGTTCCGGTCGATCACGGCCGGGCGGGCGCGCTCGTCGTGAAAGAGTACTTCGATGGCCTCGGCTTTGGCGGGGCGGCGGCCGAGGAGATCGCGCAGGGCATCGCGATGCACGTTGACGGCCGGTTCAACCCGCGCGAGGACGGGGAGGGCACCGACGCCGACGCGCGGGGCCGGGCCTATCTCGTTTTTGACCGCGAGCCGGGGCTGGTGGCGCGCTCGATCGGGGACTGCGACAACGTGGACCGTTTCAGCGCGTACCGGATCGCCGACACGCTGCGGTACGTGGACTTCATGGCCAAGTCGACGCCCGAGCAGCTCGCCTTCATCGACTCCTACCTCGAGTCCCTGCGCGCCCAGTACGACTACGAGTGCGCCACGACGCCGGCCCATGAGCTGTGGATAGCGAACCTGGACTACCAGTGGGAGTTCTTCCAGCGCCTGGGCGCTGAACTCAGCTGAGCCGCCGCCGGCGGGCGGGCCGGCGGGCGCACCCCTACTCCGACCCCAGCCCTCGCTCTGCGCAAACGGGATACTAAACCGCAAGATGCGGCACAAAATAACGGGAAATTAGTGCCGCATCTTGCCGAGTAGTGCAGCATCTGTGGGGGGCGTGGCCGGAGGGCTGGTTGTGGCCCTCCCCCGGGCGCACCCTGGCCCCGGGCCGGGCCGGCCGCGCCGCCACCCTACATCCCCACCATCTTCTCGTTGGCCTGCACGGTCCACTCGGCGTGGATGCGCGGCAGGTAGTTAGTGAAGTGCAGGCGCAGCCGCATGCCCTTCGTGCTGAAGTAGGCCAGGATCCCGAGCACGGTCAGGAGGTTGACCCCGCCGCCCAGCAGCAGCGTGGACCGCGGCCCAAACACATCCCCGAGCCAGCCGATGATCGGCGCGCCCAGCGGGGTGCCGCCCAGGAAGATCGCCATGTAGATCGCCATGACACGCCCGCGGTACAGCGGGTCGGAACTGAGCTGGACCGCGGCGTTCGCGCTGGTCATAACGGTTAGGGCGAAGAACCCTGCGGGCACGAGCAGCACCGAGTAGGCCAGGTAGTTCGGCGTGAAGGCCAGCCCGATCGTGGCCAGTGAGAACGCCATGAGCGACAGGAGGATGGTGCGCAGGCGCGGCCGCTTGCGCCGCGCCGCCATGAGCGCGCCCGCCAGCGTGCCGATCGCCATGATCGTGCCGAGCAGGCCGTACTCGCCCGATCCCTTGCCGAACGCCTCGGTGGCCATCGTGGCGTTAAAGATCTGGAAGTTCATGCCGAACGTGCCCAGCATGAAGACGATGACCAGCAGCACCACGATGTCCGGCTTCGACTTCACGTACCTGAAACCGCCGCGCGTGGCCCCCTTCTTCTCGGCACGCGGCGAGGGGTGTAGCTCGGAGGTCTTCATCGCGAGCAGCGCACCGAACATGCCCACAAACGACAGGGCGTTGATGAGGAGTGCCGGGGCGACGTCGTCGTTAAAGGCCGCGATCATGAAGCCGGCCATGCCCGGGCCGATGAGGCGCGCCGCGTTGAACGACGTCGAATTCAGGCCCACGGCGTTCGCCAGCCGGTCCTGCGAGACGATTTCGGGGACGAAGGCTTGGCGGGCGGGGTTGTCGAACGCGACCACCAGGCCCTGCGTGAACGCCAGCGCGTAGATGTGCCACAGTTGCACCGCGCCGGTGTACACCACCAGCCACATCGCCACGGCGTTAAGCCACAGCAGCCCCTGGGTGACCATGAGGACCTTACGCTTGTCCATCCGGTCCACGATCCCGCCCGCGTAGGGGGCAAGGAACGGGATCGCGAGGAACTGCAGCGCGGTGACGATGCCGAGCGCGGCGGAGGAACCTTCGGTGAGGTCGGTCAGCACCAGCCAATCTTGGGCGACCCGGAAGATCCACGTGCCGATATTCGACACCAACGCCCCGGCGAAAAAGTACCTGTAGTTCCTGACCTCAAACGACTCAAACGTGCGCGACATGCACCATCTCCTTAAAGAATCAGGCTAGTCAACCCCCAGGATGTTGTCTATCGGCCAGGTCACGTGCTACTTTACTCTCCGCCGAAGTTGGCAAAGCGCGTGTAGTTGCCCTGGAAAGCCAGCTCGATCTTCGCGGTGGGGCCGGAGCGGTTCTTGCCCACGATCACCTCGGCGGGCGGCGGGTTCATGGAGCCGTCCTCGGCTTGGGGGCGGTTGATGAGAAGGACGACGTCGGCGTCCTGCTCGAGCGAGCCAGATTCGCGCAGGTCGGACACCTGCGGGGTCTTGTCGTTGCGCTGTTCGGGGTTTCGGTTGAGCTGGGCGATTGCGATGATCGGCACGTCGAGCTCCTTGGCGAGCAGCTTGATCGACCGGGAGAATTCCGAGACCTCTTGCTGGCGCGATTCGGGGGTGCGCCCGCCTGAGGTGAGGAGCTGGAGGTAGTCGATGACCACCATTTCGATCCCGTGCTGCTGGCGCATCCGCCGGGCCTTCGCGCGGATTTCCATCATCGTGAGGTTGGGCGAGTCGTCCACGTAGAGCGGGCCCTCGGCGATCCGGGCCAGCGTGGTGGAGATGCGCTCCCACTGGTTTTGACGGATGTCACCGGAGATTAGGGCCGACAGCGGGATCTCCCCCTCCGCCGCAAGCACGCGCATGGCCAGCTCCGTGCGCCCCATTTCCAGGGAGAAGAAGGCCACCGGCTTGTTCTCACGGAAGGCGATGTGCCGGCAAAAGTCCATAGCGATGGTGGTTTTCCCCATGCCGGGACGCGCAGCCACGATCACCATCTGCCCGGGCCGCAGGCCGTTGAGCACGCCGTCGAGCTCGTGGAATCCGGTGGCGAGCCCCGAGACCTTCCCGTCCCGGCTCGCGTTGATCTCCAGCTCCTCGATCAGCCCGGGCACGATCTCGCGGAAGGGCGTGTAGTCGGACTTCGTGCGCGACTCGGTCATCTGGAAGACCTCAGACTGAGCCATGTTCACCAGTTCGACGACGTCGGCGCCGTCCGTCGTGTACCCCAGCTGGGTGATGCGGGTGCCCACCTCGATGAGGGAGCGCAGCTGGGCCTGCTCGTGGACGATCCGCGCGTAATAGGAGGTGTTCGCGGCGGTGGGCACGCCGTTGACGAGGTCGAAGATGTAGGTGCGCCCGCCCACGCGCTCCAGCTCGCCACGCCGGGCAATCTCCGCGGCCACGGTGATGGCGTCGGCCGGCTCGCCCTTGGAGAACAGGTCGAGGACGGCGTCGTAAATAATGGTGTGTGCGGGACGGTAGAAGTCGGCGCCTTGCAAGATCTCGATGACGTCGGCGATCGCGTCCTTGTTGATCATCATGCCGCCCAGCACCGAGCGCTCCGCCTCCATGTCCTGCGGCGGCACGCGCTCAAACACATTCTCGCTCACGGCCCCTCCTTCACTCTCGGTTAGACCTTACCTGCCGCGGCCGGCTCGCGTGTAACCCCCGGGAAACTCGGGTGCGGCTTCCTGCGCGGGCCATGTTGTCAAATCGTCGACGACGACCGAGCCGTCAGTTTTCCACAGGCTGCGGCTTTGTCTGTGGCTTGTTGAAGAAATACTGTGGACACTCGCGGGGCCTCTGTGGATGTTAGAGGGATAACGACCACAGGTTGTCCACAGCGTTACACACATGCGCCGAGATTTGTGGAAAGGTGGTGCGGTTTTGGCGATATTTCTTCAACAGCACTATCCACACCAGTGGATAAGCAACCGGGATGTTGACAAGTTTTCACCTTAGGTCGCGACACGCTACTTGAAGAACACGCCGGCGTGTCATCGGGCCCGCGAGCAAGCGTTGGCGGGCCGCGCCGGCGGGCCCTGCGGTATTCTTATGGTGTAGGCAGGGAGGAATCATGGTGAGTTTCTATTCCGACAACACGACCGGTTCGGCGTGGGTTTCCTCAACGAAGGGCTTCTCGCTCCCGCACCGCGCGGAGAGCCTCGAATCGCCCTTCCTAGCGGGCGACTACGCCAAGGCCAATAAGCGCCGCCAGAAGCGCGACAGGCGCCGGGCCCGCGAGATGGCCAAGCGGGCACCCCGCTCCTTCACGGAGGCCCCGCGCCAGGACGCCCCGCCGCGCCAGCCCACCCGCACCATGAACGCCCAGCCGGTCCAGCAGCGTCAGGCCCCCGTCCGCATGCCACCCCAGCAGGGCCCGGGGATTTCGCAGGCAAGCACGATGACGGTCGGCCGCCTCCGGGGCGTCACGGTCTCACGGGATACCTCTTTCTTTGGCCGCATGTCGCGCACGATGCAGAACTTCTCCAATAGCCGCCTCACCTCGGTGACGAACAATTCGTTCCCGGCCAGCTCGGGCTTCGCGCTCGACGGCGTGGAGCTGACCAAGGGCGAATACAACGCCTGGATCGGCGGTGATCCGCAGGCAAACGCGCAGGTCGTCGTCGTGACGGAGGCCCCCCAGCAGAATCCTGGCCGCTAGGGGCTGCCCGGCGTGAGTATTGACCGCGAGATCCGCCAGCTCGCCCTGCCCTCGCTCGCCACGCTGCTGGCCGAGCCGCTACTGGTGGCCGTGGATACGACGATGATCGGCCGGCTGGGCGCGAACCCGCTGGCCGGCCTGTCGCTGGCTTCGACGTTGCTCACAACGCTGGTGGGCGTGTGCATTTTTCTTTCCTACGCGACGACGGCGGCGACCGCCCGTTTCGTCGGCGCGGGCAGGCCCGACCGGGGCTTACGTCAGGGGCTGGACGGGATGTGGCTCGGCGCCCTCCTTGGCGTGGCGCTCGGCGCGGTCCTGGCGGGCTTCGCCCCCGCGATCCTCAGCTGGTTCGGGCCGGAGCCCGCGGTCCTCAATCAGGCGGTGGCCTACGCCCGTGCCTCCGCGATCGGCCTGCCGGGTATGCTGCTGGTGCTCGCGGCCAACGGCACGCTGCGCGGCTTCGCCGATACCCGCACGCCCCTCATCGCCGCCACCGCCGGCGCCCTGGCGAACATCCCACTGAACGCCGCGCTCATCTACGGCGTGGGCCTCGGGGTGGCTGGCGCCGGGCTCGGCACCGCGATCGCCCAATCCCTCATGGGGATCTACCTGGCGTGGATGGTCCTCAGGCTGGCCGTGGCGCACGGCGTCTCCCTCGCCCCCAGCGGCGTGGGCGTGCTGCGCGCTGTTCGCGACGCCGTCCCCCTCATCATCCGCACCCTCTCCCTGCGCGGGGCCATCCTTCTCCAGATCGCCGCCGCCACAGGGCTCGGTACGGTGGCCCTCGCCGCGAACCAGATTGTCATGACGATGTGGAACTTCGCCGCCTACGGCCTGGACGCCCTCGCCACCGCCGCGCAGATCCTGGTCGGCCAGGGCCTGGGCTCGGGCAATCGCGAGCGTGTGCGCACAATCCTCTCCCGCTGCCTGGCCTACGGTTTGAAGGTGGGGGCGGGTCTCGGCGTGGTCCTCGCGGGCCTGTCGTTCGTCATCCCGCGGGTGATGAGCGTGGACGCGGGCGTCGCGTGGCTGGCCACCCAGTCCATGTGGGTCACGTCGCTCGCCCTGCCGATCGCGGCGGTGGCCTACATGCTCGACGGCGTGCTCATCGGCGCCGGCGACACCCGCATGCTCGCCACCTACATGCTCACCGCGTTGGCTGCCTTCGCCCCGCTCGCCCTCCTCCTCGCCGGCCCGGGCCGCCACCTGGGCACGGCCGGCATGCTGATGCTGTGGTGCGCGTACGCGATCGTTTTCATGGCCGTGCGCGGGGGCACGATGCTGTGGCGCGTACGTACCGACACCTGGATGCGCCTCGACTGAAGCTCATCGCCCTACCTGTGAAAACACCCCCTGCGGTATGATGCTCTTAGCGACATCGCATACCCTCGGGGGACGGGCCGCCAATTTAGGCTATCCGAAACCTAAGGAAAATGGTTGTACAACTCACCACCCGAAAGGCGAACCTATGAAACGAGCGAAGCGGTTGGTTCTCGGCAGTGTTGCCACCTCCAGCCTCATCCTTTCACCCACCGTTGCACTTGCTACCACCGACGACGCCAGCCGCGCGGCCGCCGTCGAGACTGAGACCTCCGTCGAAGCTGAGGCTCCCGCGACAGAGCCCGCCGAGGACGCGGCAAAAGCCGAACCCGCGCCCGAAGGAGCCGGTTCGGACATCGTCGTGCTCGACCTATACAACCTCACCGACATCCACGGCCACATCGAGCAAACGACCAAGAAGGTTGGCGGGAAGGTGACCGTCAACGAAGCCGGCCTGTCCGCCATGTCCTGCTACGTCAAGGAAGCGAAGAAGAAGAACCCGAACTCCCAGCTCGTGCTCTTGGGCGACAACATCGGCGCCTCGCCGTTCACCTCGGGCTCACAGCACGACAACCCCACCATCGCCGCCCTCAACAAGATGGACGTGTTTGCCTCCACGATCGGCAACCACGAATTCGACAAGGGCCAAGAGGTCCTGCGCGCCCGCTTCACCGGCGGCACAGTGGATGGCGTGACGTACGAGAAGGTCAACTTCCCCTACCTCGGCGCCAACATTACGGGCCTCGAGGGCCTGGGCACGTACGAGGTCTGGACGTCGCCGTCGGGCGTCAAGGTCGCCTTCATCGGCGCGATCGAGGACGACGCCGACACGAAGGTCTTCCCCGGCACGTTCGACGGGATGGAGTTCTCCAAGCCCGTCCCCGTGATCAACGACCTCGCCAAGGAGATCAAGACCAAGGGCGAGGCCGACGTCGTCATCGCGATGTACGATAACGACGTCGCCCAGTCCTACCCCAAGATGGGCGAGTACGTGGACGGCATCATGGGCGGCGACACCCACAAGCCGTACTACTTCACCAAGGTAGCCACCGAGTCCGGGCACGTGCTGTCGGCCACCGCGTCCGGCAGCTTCACTGACAACCTGTCCAACCTGCGCATCACATACGACACGAAGGCGAAGAAGGTTGTGGACTCCGAGGCCGTCCAGATCACGGCCGCCGAAGTCGCCACCTGCGGCGACGACCCGGAGGTCAAGGCCGTAGTCGACCAGGCGAAGACCGCGGCCCACGAGGCCGGCTCGAAGGTAATCGCCGACGGCGCGGGCAACTTCTCACGCGGCTACCAGCAGACCGTCAAGGACGGCCAGGCGACGCGCGGCGAGAACCGCGGCACCGAGTCCACGATCGGCGGCCTCATCGCCGACGCAATGCGCGAGACCATCACCACGCTCGACGGCGACCCGATCGACATCGGCATCATCAACGCCGGCGGCATCCGCGCCGACCTCCTGCCGGCCGACGGCAAGGTGACCGTGGCCGACGTGTTCAAGGTCCAGCCGTTCTCCAACGAGGTCGGCTACGTGAAGATGACCGGCGCCCAGTTCAAGACCCTGCTCGAGCAGCAGTGGAAGGTGCTCGGCAAGGATTCGACCCGCCCGATGCTCAAGCTCGGCCTGTCGAAGAACGTGAGGTACACCTTTGACCCGTCCAAGCCGATGGGCGAGCGCGTGACCTCCATCCTTATCGACGGCGCGCCGATCGACCCGGCGAAGACGTACACCGTGTCGTCCGTGACCTTCCTTCTCTCCGGCGGCGACTCCTTCGACGTACTGAAGGATCCCTCGATCGCGGGCACGCTCAAGACGATCCCGGACCGCCTGGATCGCGACTTCTTCGGCGCGTACCTGACGAAGAACCCCACGGTCCAGCCGCGGGAGACCAAGCAGTCGGTGGGCGTGAGCCTCACGGCCGACGTCGCGGGCAACACGGCGTCGGCGAAGGTGAGCCTGCGCGGCCTGTCCTTCTCCGGTGAGGGTGAGGCCCGCACCAAGGACGTCACAGTCAAGCTCGGCGACGTCACCGCCACCGCGAAGGTCAACAACACGCTCGAGGACGCGAACGCGGCGAACGAGAACGCGATCGTCACCGCCGACGGCGTCGGTTACGTTGACGCCCCCATCTCCCTGACCGCCACTGCGCAGTGCAAGACGGCGGGCACGGTCCACCTCCCGCTCACGGTGCTGAACGAAGCAGGCGTGGAGCTCGTGGGTGAAGCCGCGGGCCTCGGCGTCGACGTGGCGTGCACGCCCGCAGGCGGCGACTCCGACGAAGGCGAGCAGGGCGGCGACCACGGCCAGTGCATGGTCATGGACCGCCCGGCCAAGCCCGCGCGCGCCACCGGCAAGCTCGGCGAGGCCACCGGCGATGCGTACGCTGACCTGTGGTCGGTCGATAGCTCAGGTGCCGTGCACTTCTACGCCGGCACCGGCAAGGGCCTCGTCCACCGCGGCGTGGTCATGTGCGGGGCCAAGGACATCGTGGAGATCGACGCCATTCCTGACGTGAACGGCGACGGGCGCGCCGACGTCTTGGCCCGCTACGAGAGCGGCGACCTGTACTACATGTACTCGGCCGGCGACGGCTTCCTCACCAAAGGCCTGAAGGCCGGCCATGGCTGGAACGCGTTGGACAACGTCACCTACGTGGGTACACTCGGCTCCTCGAAGGACACCTACGTGGTGGCCGTCCAGGTGGCGACCGGCGACCTGTACCGCTACAACGTGAGCGCCGTAGGCTTGCATAGCGGCATGAAGATCGGCCACGGCTGGAACTCAATGCGCTTCGTCTTGGCCCCCGGCCAGTTCAGCGGCTCGGCACACAACGACCTGGTGGCCATCCACGAAGACGGCCGGATGTTCGCCTACGAGGGCGCTGCGAACGGCTACCTGTACGGCGTGGGCCAGATCGGCCACGGCTGGGGTGGCTTCACCTACGCCTCCATCCCCGGTGACCTCAACGGCGATGGCAAGTACGACCTGATCGGTATCCGCAACGAGGGCACGATGTTCTCTTACCTGAACAAGGCCAGCGGTTCGTGGACTCCAGCTACTCAGATCGGGCACGGCTGGCAGAAGATGCTGACCATCAGCTAAATCTCCGGCCGCCTCCCCTGGGCCCCTGCCGTTCGTGGCGGGGGCCCACTCTTATGCCCCGCGCCCAACTGCGTTTCGCGTCACCAAAAGTGTTTTGTGCGCACTCAAATCGGGGATTTGAGCGACGTGAAAACACTTCGCGTGACGCGAAACGGAAGGGGGCGACCGGCCGGGCGCCCGAGAACGGCGGGCAGGCCAGGTGGGCGGGCCGGCCAGGCCCGGTCGGGCCGTCGGCACACACCGCCGGGCAGCAGAAGGGGG
>NZ_KV793245.1:0-14922 GCF_001808405.1 Trueperella sp. HMSC08B05
GGCCCCGCGATGATCGCGGGGCCGCCCTCGTGCGCTTGGCTACGTGTAGCTTCCTATTTGTAACGCTAATTCCCGATGTGCAACACCAATTAAACGCTTATTGCCGTTGCATATTGCGGATTGGTGTTGCACATGTGCCCAGGGGCTGCGGCGTCCAAGCGGCGGGTTAGCCGGCGAACTCCTCGGCGGTGGCGTAGGAGGTCTGCGTGCCCTTGCGGGTCACGGAGTCGGAGGCGTAGCGGATCGCGGTCTGGATCGCGGACTCCACGTCTCCATTGGCAACCAGCTCGTGGGAGAAGCACCCGATGAAGGCATCTCCAGCCCCGGTGGTGTCCACGGCGTCAACCTTCGGCGCTTCGAAAAGCCGCGCCCCGGCGTCGTTGACCCACAGCGCGCCCTTGGAGCCGAGCGTAACGATGACGTCGTGGATGCCCGCGTCGAGGAGGGCGTGGGCGGCGTTTTCGATGTCGGCGAGCGTGTCTACCGGCATGCCCGTCAGCAGTGACAGCTCGCTTTCGTTCGGCACAAAGTACGTGCAGTCCTTGACCTTCTCCAGCTCGAGGTCCGGCTGGGCGGGCGCCGGGTTGACCAGCACCGGGATGCCGTGCTCCTTGCCGAACTGGATCGCGGCGTAGACCGTCTCGAGCGGGATCTCCAGCTGCAACACGATGAGGTGGCAAGCGGAAATCTTGTGGGCGGCGTCGTCGATGTCGGCTGGGGAGAGGTGGCCGTTGGCGCCCTTGACGATGATGATCGAGTTGTGCGACTGCGGGTCCACAAAGATCGGCGCCACGCCCGAGGTGGTGTCGGTGCGGAGGACGAACTCGGTGTCGATACCGTTGCGGCGGAAGTTGTCGATCGTGTTGTCGGCGAAGACGTCGTTGCCCACGCGCGTCAGCATGAACACCTCCGAGCCGAGGCGTGCCGCGGCCACCGCCTGGTTCGCGCCCTTGCCGCCACAGCCGATGGCGAAACTGGGCGCCTCCACCGTTTCGCCCTCGCCGGGCATGCGGTCGATATACGAGATGAGGTCGACCATGTTGGATCCGATAACTGCAATGTCCATTAGTTGCGTACTCCTGTCTTCACCGTGAACTTCTTTGTTTCGCCTGCGTTGAGCATGATGAGCATGCCGCGCTTCTCGGCCGCGTTGTACCCCTCAGGCCGCGATGTGCCGGGAAGTACGAAGGCTGCGACCTGTTGATCAGCATTATAGAGAAGCCACCGTGTCGCCACGGGGAAATCCTTCGAGGAGAACTCGACGAAGAAGGCGTGCCCCTCCGGGCTCCTCAGCGTGAATTCGAGGTCGTCGCCGTAGGAGGGGAGGTCGTCGGCGAAGTAGACGATCTCCGGGTCGAACTCCTTGGCGCGATCCAGGGAGTCGGCGTCGATCTTGCCCTCGAGGATCTGCTCGTTGATCTCGGTCCACCGCGGGGTGGGGGTGACGTGCGCGGGGACGGAACGGCGTAGCTGGAACGCACCCTCGGGCAGAGACTGATTCATCGTGCCGCCCTCGACGAAGGCGTAGTTCATGTGGCACATGTACTGCAACGGCATGGGCTGGTACTCGCTGAGGTTCGTCACGGACAGGGCGATCTCGAAGTCGGATGCGCCGGCTTCGAGCCGCACCGACGGCGTCGCGCGATAGTGATGCCCGAAACCGCGCACATACTCGCGCATCGAGACCACGCGGATCGCGTCGTCGTCAATCTCCAACCAGGCCTCCTGCATGGGGGCGCAGGGGAACTCGCCGTGGAGCGGGTGGTCGTCGTCGGGAGCGGGGCAACCCGCCGCGAGGAGGCCGGAGTGGAAGGCGAAACAACCGTAGATGTCCGAAATCTCGGTGGCGGGCCGCGGCTCGGAGAACATGTTCTTCATGCGCAGGCTGTGACCGTCGAAGGCGGCGTCCCAGATGATCTGGCCCATGAAGGGCAGGACCTCGACATAGCCGCGCTCGTTCGCGATCGTCAACGATGCGATGCCACTGGGGTAACGCTTGGTCGTCGCGCGCAGGTCGCCCGAGTCGATGATGGTTTGTGGGGCGGGCTCGAAAAGAGTCTCACGAAGGGGAAGGGTGTACATATTTCCTCGAATTCTGTGGTGGTAGGAGATGGTTAGGCGACGTCCGACGACGCCGACACGCGCCGCTGCCACGCGAAGTACAGGAAGACGACGGCGAAGCACACGAGCGAGACGACGAAGGCGGTCTGCATCGAGCCGGTCGAATCGGAGACGAAGCCCTGAATCACGGGGATGACAGCGCCGCCCACGATCGACATGACGATCACGGCACCGCCGGTCTCGGTGTGGCGCTTGTCCTTGATCGAATCTAGGCTGCGGGCGTAAATGGTTGCCCAGCACGGACCGAAGAGCCCCGAGGTGAGGATCGCGAAGTACACCGCCACGATCGACGGGATGAGGATGACGCCGAGCAGGGCGGCGCAGCCGGCGGCGGCGTAACCCATCAGCACCAGGTTCTCGTCGTACTTCGTCATGAGCACGTTGGCGATCACCTTGCCCAAGAAGAACGCGATGAACGCTGCCACCATGTAGTTGGAGGCGGACCGCTCGTTGAGGTTCGGATCGAGGTTGAGGGCGAGACGAATCGTGAAGGACCACACCGCGGTCTGCATGCCGACGTACATGAACTGGGTGAAGATGCCACGGCGGAACATCGTGTTGCCGGCAAGGTAGCGCAGGGTCTCGCCGATCGAGGCCTTCACCTCATGGCCGGCCACGAGCGGCTTAGCGTGTGGCATCTGGGTCAGCGCCACGAGGATCAGCAGGATTGCGAGAACGATGATGATGAATCGGTAGGGGCCGAGCGTGCGCTGGAGCATCTGCTCAGCGAGCTCGCGCTGGGCATCGGTGCCGAGGCTGCCGAACTGCTTGTGGAGGGCCTCGCCCTCGGTGAAGACCAGGTACTTGCCGAGCAGGATGCCGAAGATCGAGCCGAGCGGGTAGAAGGTCTGAGAGATATTGAGGCGGAGGGTGGCCAGGCGGCGCGGCCCGAGCATGGAGGAGTACGTGTTGCACGACGTCTCCAGGAAGGACAGGCCGGTCGCGATCGCAAACAGTGCCGCGAGGAATACCGAATACGTGGCCATGTGCGAGGCGGGGAAGAACATCGTGCACCCGATGATGTAGAAGCACAGGCCGATGAGGATGCCGCTCTTGTAGCTCCACTTGCGGATGATGCGCGACGCCGGAATCGCCAGGAGGAAGTAGCCGCCGTAGAAGGCGGACTGGACGAAGGCGGAGGCGAAGTCCGACAGGGTGAAGATGGTCTTGAACTGGGTGATGAGGATGTCGTTGAGGCTTGCGGCCGCGCCCCACATGGGGAAGCAGATTGAAACCAGGATGTATTGGAACATGGGTGTTTTGGACAGGTACCCGTCGGGCATTTGTCGTGAGGTGTCCTTGATGACACCGAAGGAGGTGTTCTTCTTCCCGATGACGTCGTTGTCGATACTCATGTCTTCTTCCTTGATGACGAGTAGTGTGTGACTTTGCCATGACGGCTATCACGTTGCGGTGCATTGAGAATAAGACGGCGCAAGGTACCTGGGAAGGGGGCGGAGGAACGAATGTTCGCGCCGCAAAACGTTGCTAGAAAGCCGAAAAGTGGCAGTTTTGAGCGGGTGTAAAGCGGCGATTTGGATCAAATGACGCGAAGTGGAACATTTGTTCCGCACGGGCTTTTAGCCTTGTCGCATGTGAAGAATTGCCGTGGCAGTCGTGTAATCGAGCACGACCCGGTTCGCGTACCCGTTCTCAAGGCAGGCGAGGATGGCGTGCATCTTGTCTCCTCCTCCAGCGATGAGGAGTTTCTGGTCCTTGGTGCGCAGGTCGGGTAGGGAGATCCCGATCGTCTTGTTGTTGATGTCGGGCAGGCAGATGCGCCCGTGCTTGTCGACAAAACGCCCGCAGATGTCGCCCACTGCGCGCCGGCCGAGCACGTCGACGTCGTGCGCGGAGAGTGTCATCTTAGGCAGGGTGGGGAGGCTGGCCCCGACTCTCCCGACCGTGAAGATCGCGATCCTCGCCCGCGCGCCGAACGCCAGAATCGGGCGGAGGTGGTCTTCTTGGGCGAGGCGGTTCCTCATCGACACCGACTGGACGAACGCGGGAACGGGCAGCGTGTGGCAATGCGCGCCGAGCGAGCCGGCGAACGTGGCGACGACGCGCTGGTTTTCATCCCCACCCAAGAAACCGCCGGCGAGTTGGACGACCGTCAGATTCTGGCGGCGCGAGACCTCCAGGTGCTCGGCCACGGCACGCATGGTTCGGGACGGGGCGACGCCGATGATGTCGCCGTCGCGCACCATCTCGCCGATGGTGCGGGCGGCGGCTGCCGCAAGGGAGTTGCGCAACGAATCCTGGGTGGGAAGTGGGGGTGAGACGAGCACGACGTCGATCAGCCCATAGCGTTGCTTGAGCTTGGTGATGACGTCCTTGCTTTGGTCGCGCGGATCGATGACGCTGATGCGGATGAAACCCTGCCGCTGTGCGTAGGCGAGCATTTTTGATACGGTGGGCCGCGAAATGTGCAGGTCGCTGGCCACCTCGGCCTGAGTCTTCCCCGAGTAGTAGAGCTTGGCGGCGTTGATCGCGAGGATGTCGCGTTCGGTCAGCTCTTCGGGTGTGTTAGGCATGCTTCATTATAGGGCGCGCCCTGGTTGGCGCTAGTGGCGTGCCGACGACGCCGTCGCCCGGCTCGCGCCCGCCCGGCCCGGCATCTCGGGCGCAGTGCGCCCCGTCACAGCACCTATGAGCAAATTGACGTCACCTATGTGAAAACAAACAAATCCGATGCTACTTTGGGCTTCAGATAGTGAACTGGCCCGGCACAGCCTGGCCGAAACGTCGCCGTAGCACAACGGATGTGGTGCGGGGGCGGGTCAGGGATCTAGCTACGGATGATCGCCGGCCACGTTGGCTTGGCGTTCAGCTCACACACTCGTATATCACCTTGACAAAGGAGTCCACATGGAAATTGATATCTTCTGGCTGGTCGCCGCCTTTGGTGGTGGCGCATTTGGTGCAGCCATTGGAGGTCAGACGGCCTTTATCTTCACCGGTCTCATGTACCTGATCGGCCTCGGCGTGTACATGGCTGGTATGGATGCGAGCCCGTACATGGATTCTGTGGTGTTCGGCCCGGTCTTCGGCCCGCACATCGCATTCGCTGGTGGCGCCACGGCGGCCGCCTACGCCGCGTGGAAGGGCGCGATGCCGAAGGGGACGAACGGTAGAGATATCGTGACCCCGCTGGCGGGCCTGGGCCGTTCGGACATCCTCGTTGTCGGTGGTGTGACCGGCATGATCGGTTACATCCTGAACCTCGCCATCGCTCAAGTGCTGCCCACCCTTCGGACTGACCCGCTGCTGCACTACGGCAATGAGGCGCTCGGCTCCACTGACACGGTGGCTCTGACGATTATTATCATCGCGATTGTTACTCGTTTCGTCTTCGGTAAGACGGGCATTTTCAACAAGGTCAACGGCCTTGGCCTGCTCGAGGTTGGCGAGGGCAAGCACTGGGTGGAGCACCAGGAGAAGTGGTCGGTGACGGCCACTCACGGTCTGACCTCCGGTCTGCTGTCAGCGTTCGGCACGCTCGTGGTTGTCCAGCACTTCTTCGAGGTGTCGGGTGGCGCGATCGCGAACCACGCTCAGCTGCTCGGCTGGGCGATCTCGGCTGTCACGCTCATTTTCCTCACCTGTGGTCTGCCCACGCCGGTGACCCACCACATGACGATCCTGGCCTCGATCGCGGCGCTGCGCTTCATGCCGATCATTGCTGGCACGTCGGATCCGGCGATGTGGACCGCGGGTAACCTCGCGCTGGCCTGCATCATCGGTGGCATCTTCGGCATCCTCGGCGGTCTGCTGGGTGAGCTCCTCGCTCGTATGACGAACTCGAACGGCGACACCCACATCGATCCCCCGGCCTTCGCCATCTGGATCGGTACCACCCTCATCCACGTCACCGCTGTCATCATGTAGCGTGTGCTCCTGCCCGGCTTTCGGGCCGGGCGGGAGGGCACTGCCCCACGACGCCGTCGCCCCGGCACCCCGCCCAGCACGGCAACTCTCGTCCCCAACGGCCACCTGGACACTTGGCCACCAACCCCCACCGCCACTTTTCGAACAGGGATTTTCATGCAGTACTCTTCTCCGACCAAGCTCTATGACGCCTATGTCTTTGACCAGGACGGCACGATTTACCTCGGCGACCACCTGCTACCGGGCGCGAAGCGCCTGATCGAGGGCCTGCGCAAGCTGGGCAAGCCGGTGCGTTTCCTGTCGAATAATCCCACGAAGGATCCGCAGGATTACGTGGAGAAGTTGGAGCGGCTGGGGATTCCCGCGCCCTTGAGCGAGATCGCGAACACGGTGGTGACCACCACCCGTTGGCTCAAGGCTCACTATCCGGACGCCACGGTCTTCCCGATTTCGGAGGAGCCGCTGAAGAAGGCGCTGCGTGAGGCCGGCATCAAGATGAGTGAGAACCCGGAGGAGATCGACATCGTGATCGCCTCCTACGATCGCACCTTCGATTACCGCAAGCTTCAGATCGCGTTTGACGCGATCTGGTTCCACAAGCGGGCTTTCCTTATTACGACGAACCCGGATCGTTACTGCCCGTTCCCCGGCGGGCGTGGCGAGCCGGATGCGGCCTCCATCGTGGCGGCCATTGAGGCCTGCACGGGAACGAAACTCAAGGCCAATATGGGAAAGCCGGAGCCGGCGATGCTCGAGGCGGCGCTCGGGGATCTGGATGTGGATCCCGCCAACTGCATGATGGTGGGCGACCGTCTTCACACCGACATCGGTATGGCGGTCAACACCGGGATGGCCTCCGCCCTGCTGCTGACGGGTGATAGCACGGCCGAGGAGGCCGAGGCGCTTGACCCGGCCCACCAGCCCACCTACGTCCTGGACCGCATTGATCACCTCATCCCCGACGATATCCGCGCCCAGTGGGGGTGGTCCGATTCGGATGAAGATTAACGCTTGCGCCTGACGGGTGCCCGACGACGACGGCGTTCCGGCTCGCGCTCGCATCCCCGGCCCGCCGCCTGTGAGCGGCTCGCCCGCCGAACCCGCAACCTAGCTTGCTCCGCCCCAAGACGGCGCACCAACAGTTACCAATCATTTAACTCAAGGAAGAGAAGATGTCTACAGCAGCAGTCAACCGCTACACCATGGGCCCCTACCTCATGGGTATTGATTTCGGTACGGAGTCGTGTCGCGTTGGTATTTTTGACACGGTCGGTTCGCCGGTGGCGTTCGCGGCCACCCCGTACACCACCACCCACCCGCACCCGGGGTGGGCGGAGCAGAGCCCGGATGACTGGTGGCAGGCGCTGATCGCCTCCACGCACCGCGTGATGGCTCGCGCGGGCATTGAGCCGCCGGAGATCGCGGGTATTTCGTATGATGCGACCACGATGACCGTGGTGCCGATGGACCAAAACGGCGAGGCGCTGCGTAACGCGATCATGTGGATGGACGTGCGCGCCACGGAGCAGGCGGCCCGCGTGGCCGAATCGGATTCGCCGGTCACCCGCTACACGGGCGGTGGCACTCTGCCGCCCACGGCCGAGTGGTACCCGTTCAAGGCGGCGTGGCTGCGCGAGAACGAGCCGGACATTTACAAGCGCGCCTACAAGCTGCTGGATGCCCCGGACTGGCTGACCTACCAGCTGACCGGCCAGTGGACCCAGAACATCAACACCGCAGCACACCGCGCCTACTACGACCGTGACAATGGTGGCTGGCCGGTGGACCTGTACGAGCAGGCCGGCGCAGGCGACGTCTTCGACAAGCTGCCCGAGCGCGTGGTGGACCTCGGCGTGCCGCTGGGCGGCCTGACCAAGCGCGCGGCGGAGGCCCTTGGCCTCATCCCGGGCACCCCGGTGGCCCAGGGCGGCGGCGACGCCTGGCACGGCCAGATCGGCCTCAACGTGCTCTCCCCGGGCAAGATGTCGCTGGTGACGGGCTCGTCCCACGTCATGTCCGGCCAGGCTGTGGAGCCGGTGTCCGGCCCGGGCTTCTTCGGAGGCTACACGGACGGTGTCGTGCCCGGTCAGTACACGGTGGAGACGTCGCTGACGTCGTCGGGATCGGTGCTGAAGTGGTTTAAGGACCAGTTCTGCCAGGACATCGAGAAGGCGGCCAACGAGATCGGCATCGGCGCCTACGACGTGATGAATACCCGTTCGAAGGATATCCCGATCGGTTGCGAGGGCCTCATCATCAACGAGTACTTCCAGGGCAACCGCACCCCGTGGTCGGACGCGAAGGCGCGCGGTGTGTTCACCGGCCTGTCGCTGTCCCACACCCGCGAGCACGTCTACCGCGCCATCCAGGAGGCGGTGTGCTACGGCGTCGAAGCGTCGATGCGTAAGCTGCGCGAGGCGGGCTTCGAGGTCCAGGAGTTCGTGGCCTGCGGTGGAGCTACGAAGTCGCGTGAGTGGACTCAGATGCACGCCGACGTCACGGGCGTGCCGATCACGCTCACGGAGGTCGGCGACGCCGTCACACTCGGCTCGTGCATCCTCGCCGCTTCCGGCGCGGGCCTGTACGACTCGGTGCAGGACGCCGCGAACCACATGGTTCACGAGCGTGAGCGCATCGAGCCGAACATGAACCGCCACGAGGAGTACAAGTTCTTCGCGGACAAGTACATCGAGCAGTACGCGGTCAACCAGGAGCACATCCACACGGTGGTTGACTACGTGGCCGGACAGCGCTGAGAGATCTGATCATGGCGAAGGCGACCCAGGAGGAGCGGCAGGCTCGCATTGTCGAGTTGATCATCGACCATGGCTCGCTGCGGGTCGATGACCTGGCCGACCTCTTCGGCGTCTCCGTCATGACCCTCTACCGCGATCTTGCGGCCCTCGAGGCCCACCAGGTCATTGCGCGCCACCGCGGCACGGTCTCCTTGCTGGTGTCCTCCATTTCGGAGGCGCCGTTCGCCTTCCGTCTCTACCAGGAGACGGAGGCGAAGGAGGCCGTGGCGCGGGAGGCGGCGCGGCTGGTCTCGCGGTACTCGTCGATTTTCGTGGACGATTCGTCCACGGCTTACCTGGCGCTTGACCACATCGGCGTTCCCGAGTCGAAGGCGTTCATCACGAACGCCTCACACGCGGCGATCAAGATCGGGGCGGGCGAGCACCAGTCGCTGACCATGCTGGGCGGCCGGTTCGACCGGGCCCTGGATGCCTACTTCGGGCCGACCACGAACCGGCAGGTGGGCGAGCTCGCCTTCGAGACGGCGCTGATCGGCGCGGCGTCGGTCAAGGATGGCTCGATCTACCACCCCTTCAGCGAGGCGGCCCTGTTCAAGCGCGAGGTCATCGCCCGCACCGAGGTGCCGATCCTCGCGATCACCGCAGACAAGCTGAGCCGCGTGGCACTCCACCGGCTCGCTGACCTGTCAGATTTTTCGTACCTGATCATTGATGACACCGTCACGGACCAGGACCTGAACTACTTACATACGCTTACCAATGTCATTGTTGCCAACAAGGAAGGGAAGGACAATGTCTGAGCTCATTAACAAGGCACTGAAGACTGCCACCGAAACGAAGGACATCATCTTCGGTGATGATGTGAACAAGGAGGCCGGTGCCCTGTTTGCGCGCCTCTACCCGGACCAGAAGGTGCTGGTGGTGGCAGACGAGAACACCTACGGCGCAGTCGGCGACACGGTGGTGGCCTCGCTGCGTGAGGCCGGGGTGGAGTTCGCGGACGAGCCCTACATTTTCCCCGGCACCCCCACCCTGTATGGCGACTACGTCAACGTTTCCAAGCTGCGCGAGGTGATCCGCCCGTACGAGAACACGGTGGTCATGTCGCTCGGTGCGGGCACGCTCAACGACATCGCGAAGCTGGCCTCGGGCGAGCTCGGGCGCGAGTACATCAACGTGTGTACCGCGGCGTCGGTGGATGGTTTTTGCTCGTTCGGCGCGTCGATCTCGAAGGACGGCTTCAAGATCACGCGTAACTGCCCGGCCCCCGCGGGCCTGGTGATGGACATTCAGACGATGATGGAGGCCCCCTACCGCCTCACCGCCACCGGCTATGGCGACCTCATTGAGAAGATTCCAGCGGGCGCGGACTGGATCCTGTCCGACGAGCTGGGCATCGAGCCGATCGATGACTACGTGTGGAGCCTGGTGCAGGGCCCGCTCATGGATTCGCTCGGCGACCCGGAGGCCGTGCGCAACTGTGAGCACGACGCGATCGCCAAGCTCGGCGAGGGCCAGGTCATGTCTGGGCTTGCCATGCAGGCACACCAGTCTTCCCGCCCGGCGTCGGGCGCGGGCCACCAGTTCTCCCACGTGTGGGAAATGGAGGGTCACGGCCTGGATTGGGAGCCGCCGCTCAGCCACGGCAACAAGGTGGGCGTGGGCACGGTGGCCTCGCTCGCGATCTGGGAGGAGTTCTTGAAGCTGACGGAGGCTGACTTCGACGCCGAGCGCGCCGTGGCCGCGATGAAGACCCCCGAGGAGGTGGAGGCGAACGTGCGCGCCACGCTCATCCCTACCATCGCCGAGGAGGCGGTCAAGCACTCGGTGGGCAAGCTCTTGCCCGAGGATCAGCTGCGTGAGCGCATCGCGCTGCTGAAGGAAAAGTGGCCCACGATCAAGGCGCGCTGCGAGGCTCAGATCATCCCGGCCCAGCAGGCGTGGGACATGCTGAAGACCGCGGGCGCCCCCTACCACCCGGAGATGCTGAAGATCGATTGGGATCGCTTCCGCGAGACCCACTACAAGGCCCAGATGATCCGTCCACGCTACACGGTGCTCGACGTGCTCATGGACCTCGGCCTCTACGACGACGTCGTGGCCCGGCTCTTCTCACCCGAGGGCTTCTGGGGCCGTCACCCGCACCCGGACGCCGAATAGTCGGCGCCAACGCAAGAAGTAGACACGAACAACGCAAAGGAGCGTCAACATGTCAGAAAAGTATTTGGTCGGCGTTGACTTCGGTACGCTGTCGGGCCGCGCGATCGTGGTGCGCGCCTCCGACGGCGTCCAGGTGGGCACGTCGGTCAGCCACTACAAGCACGCGGTCATGGACCGCACCCTCGATGCGGGCGACGGCCAGAAGCTGCCCCCGGAGTTCGCTCTGCAAAACCCGGGCGACTACGTGGACGTGCTCACGGATGCCATTCCGGGCGCGATCAAGGACGCGGGGATTGAACCGGCCGACGTCGTCGGTGTGGGCATCGATGCCACCTCGGCCACGGTGTTTGTCACGGACGCTGAGGGCACCCCGCTGTGCGAGAAGGAAGAGTTCAAGAACAACCCGCACGCCTACGTCAAGCTGTGGAAGCACCACGGCGGGCAGGACCAGGCCGACCGCATCATTGCGCTCGCCGAGGAGCGCGGGGAGGAGTGGCTGGAGCGCTACGGCGGCATCCTGTCTTCCGAAATGCTCTTCCCGAAGATCCTGGAGACGTACGAGAAGGCGCCGGAGGTGTATGCGGCGGCGGACGTCGTCGTGAACCTGCTGGACTGGATCACGTGGAAGCTGACGGGCGAGCTGACGTTCGCGGCTTCCGATTCGGGCTACAAGCGGATGCTGACGGACGGGGAGTACCCGAGCCGGGAATTCTGTGAGGCGCTCGCACCGGGGTTTGGCCCGGTGTTCGAGGAGAAGATGAACGCGCCGATCAAGCAGTTGGGCGAGAAGGTGGGCGGCCTGTCGGCTGAGGCTGCCAATCTCACCGGGCTGCCGGAAGGCATCGCGGTGGCGTCGGGCAATATTGACGCCCACGTCGTCGTGGCCGGCGCTAACGCGGTCAAGCCGGGGCAGATGACGGCGATCATCGGCACGTCGGGCTGCTACGTCATCAACAGCGAAGGCTACAAGCCGGTTCCCGGCGTGTTCGGCAACGTTGAGGGCGGCGCGGTCCCGGGCCTGTGGGGCATCGAGGGCGGGCAGACCGCCGTGGGCGACGTCTTCGCCTGGTTCGAGGATAACGCCGTGCCCGAGCGCTACGAGCAGGCCGCCCGCGAGGAGGGCATCTCGGTGCTCGAATACATGATGCACCGCGCGTTCGCGATGGAGATCGGCGAGCACGGCCTCATCGCCCTCGACTGGCTCAACGGCAACCGCTCGATCCTGTCCGACGCGCGCCTGTCCGGCTCGATCATCGGCATCACGCTGCAGACCCGCCCAGAGGACATCTACCGCGCCCTCATGGAGGCCACAGTGTTCGGCATCCGCGTGATCGTGGACAACTTCGAAGAGCACGGCGTACCGGTCACGGAGATCGTGGCCGCCGGCGGCCTGCTCAAGAACCACCACTTCATGCAGATGCTCGCCGACATCACGCGCCGCCCCGTCTCCGTCTCCGACGCGGAACAGACGGGCGCGCTCGGCTCGGCGATCTTCGCGGCGGTCGCGGCCGGCGTGTACGACGACGTCTACGCGGCAGCCACGGCCATGTCCCACGTGACCGAACACAAGTACGTGCCGAACGAGGACGCCTCCGATAAGTACGAGGAGCTCTACGGCATCTACCGCGAGCTGCATGACTTCTTCGGCCGGGGCGAGAACCAGATCATGCACCGCCTGAAGGACATCCGCGCCCGGGCGTTCGGAGAGTGACGATGAAGCTTTCCGAGCTTTCACCGAAGGTGCAGGAGGCCGTGGCGGCGGCTCGGCGTGAGGTGTGCGACCTTCACGCCGAGTTGCCCGCCAACGGGCTGGTGGTCTGGACGGCGGGCAACGTCTCGCAGCGTGTGGCCGGGGCGGACCTGTTCGTCATCAAACCATCCGGCGTGCGCTACGACGAGCTCACCCCCGAAAAGATGGTGGTGTGCACGCTGGACGGCAACAAGATTGAGGACGGGACGGCGGACGCCCTGTCGCCGTCGTCAGACACGGCGGCTCACGCCTACGTCTACCGGCACATGCCCGAGGTGGGCGGCGTGGTCCACACGCATTCGCCGTACGCGTGCGCGTTTGCGGCCGTGCACCGGCCCATCCCGTGTGTGCTCACGATGATGGCCGACGAGTTCGGCGGGGACGTGCCCGTGGGCCCGTTCGCGATCATCGGAGACGACTCGATCGGCCGCGGCATTGTTGCCACCCTCGCGCAGTCGCGCTCGCCGGCGGTGCTCATGGGCAACCACGGCCCATTCACGGTGGGCAAGGACGCCACGGCGGCGGTCAAGGCCGCGGTCATGGTGGAGGAGGTGGCCAAGACCGTGGCCATCGCTGAGGGGCTCGGCACCCCGCGCCCGATCGCCCAGGAGCACATCGACTCGCTCTACGCCCGCTACCAAAACGTCTACGGGCAAGCCGACGACGCCGATGGCGCGGCTGGCGCTGTGGACGGGGCTGGCGCGGACGGCGTCGTGAAGGACGAGGCCGATGAGTGAGCTGGTTATTGCGATTGATTCGTCGACGTCGGCGTCGAAGGCCGTGGTGGTGGACGCGAGCGGGGCGGTGCTTGCCACCGGGCACGCGCCGATCGAGCTACTGACCCCGGGGATGGACCGCTACGAGCACGACCCACGCCAGTGGTGGACCTCCACCCACGCGGCGATCACCGAGGCGCTGGGCGCGCTGTCGGAGGCGGATCGGGCGCGGGTGCGCGGCATCTGCATCACGCACCAGCGCGAGTCCTTTGCGCTGGTGGACGAGGCGGGCGAAGCGCTACGGCCCGCGATCCTGTGGCTGGATTCGCGCGCGGGCGCGCAGATCAAGAAGTACGGATCGCTCGAGATTCACGAGCTGTCCGGCAAGCCGGCCGACACGACGCCGGCCATTTACAAGATGGCGTGGCTGAAGGAAAACGAGCCGGAGGTGCTCGCGCGGGCTGCGAAGGTGGTGGACGTGCATGCCTACCTCGCCAAGCAGTTGGTGGGCAGGTGGGTGTCGGCGATGGGGTCGGCGGACACGCTCAACCTCATGGACATCAAGGCACAGGACTACTCAGACAAGCTACTCGAGATCGCGGGCGTGCGCCGCGACCAGATGGCCGAGCTCGCCAAGCCCACCGAAACCATCGGCGCTCTCAAGCCGGAGCTGGCCGACGAGTGGGGGCTGGGCGAGGTGGTGCTCATCGCCGGAGTTGGCGACGGGCAGGCCTCCGGGCTTGGCACCAACGCGATCGACCAGGACACGGCCTACGTCAACGTCGGCACGTCCGTGGTGTGCGGGATCCACTCGCCCGACTTCGCCTTCGACCCCTCCTACCGCACGCTACTGGCCGGGATCCCGGGCCAGTACGTGCTGGAGATCGTGCAGAATTCGGGCTCGGTGCTGCTCAACTGGTTCCGCAAGGAGCTGGGCGACCCGGCGCTCGAGGGCAAGATCGACCCCGAGCTCGACGCGGCGGCCGCCAAGGTCCCGCTCGGCGCGGAGGGCCTGCTCACCGTGCCGTACTGGAACGCCGTGCAGTCCCCGTACTGGGAGCCTTTCGCGCGTGGGATCATGGTCGGCTTCGGCTCGGCCCACACCCGCGCCCACCTCTACCGCTCCCTCATGGAGGGCATTGCCCTCGAACTGCGCGAAAACATCCGCCGGGTGGAAGCCTCCACCGGGCGCACCATCCGCGAACTGCGCGCCACCGGCGGCGGCTCGCGCAACCCGCTCTGGCGCCAGATCTTCGCTGATGCCACCGGAAAACCGATCGTGGTCTCCGGAGTGGACGAGGTCAGCGCCCAGGGCGCGGCCATTATGGGCATGGTGGGTATCGGCGCCTTCCCCGACGTGGCAAGTGCCGCCGACGCCATGACCAGCTTCATCGACCGCACCGAACCCGACCTCGACGCCCACGAACGCTACGGGAAGATCGCCCAGCTCCAGCAGAAGATCTACCCCGCGCTCGCGGACTTGTTCGAGCAGGAGTAGAGGCGGCGGGTGCGGCAGGGTGCCGCACCCGCC
>NZ_KV793246.1:0-38853 GCF_001808405.1 Trueperella sp. HMSC08B05
ACCCACCGGCACGCCGGCCTATCAGTGCGGCCCCGGAATCTCCGGGGCCCGCACTGATAGTTTGAGAACCCTGCCAATCGCCACTAGGAGCCAGACACCGCTCTTATGATGCTTTTATAGTCGGTATGGGTCAGGTTGTCGATAATAAGCACGCATCCGCCGGTAGTGATTGATCGAATTGCCAAGCACATAAACATAACGCCCCAGACTACGATCAGCGCGATATAGCAACGGGTTGACCGCACGACGTTGCCTTTTGACCTGCCGGACACGCTTGAGCAGCTGTGGATCGGTTACATAACAAGAATTGGCAAGATATGAAGGCACCAAGCAAAACAGTCCCAGCTCGCTATTGGTTTGATAGGCCTTTGATCGCGCCGGCACTGAATAGGCCGCACCTTCTCCAGATCGCGCTCCATTTCCAGATCGGCCCTCTCGGGGCTCTTCCTCCGCTGTCAAATCATTGCTTAGATCGGCCAATAGCGCTGCGGCGAGGTCCACACCGGCAAGCTTCATATAGTAATGGCCGCGCCCGATCCGGGGATTGAGATCAAGCCAATACGTCTTGCCGTTACGCGGGTCAATCTTGACATCCATGGAGAAGTATCCGCGAATTCCCACCGCTGTCACGATTCGCGTGGCTTGCTCGATCAGCTTAGGATGATGCTCTGTCAAAACGATTCCCGCATTGCCGATATATTCTGGCTGGTGTAGCCCTAGGATTAGGCGCCCGCTGCCGCATGCGGTGACCTGCCCTTGGCGATTGACATAGCCGTTGACCAGCCATTGCGTCGTGTCATCGCCGGGGATAAACTCCTGGATAATCACCCGCACTTCCACCCCATTGGTGCGAAGTATTTCGCAAGCCTTTAGCGCTTCACTCCGAGTTTTCCATAGTTCGACCTTGCGTAACCCCCGACCCCAGTTCTGCGCCAAATCGGCTCCACTTTCGGGTTTGACAACAGCGGGAAAACACACCTCGTCCAGCTCTGGCCACTGCTGAGCGCTGAGGTCGACCACAACTCGTTTTGGGGCATTGAGTCCCATATCGGTCAATAGTTCAGCCATTGCCCCCTTAGAATTTGCTCGTTGCACTGCGCCCAGCGGCGAGTAGGGCAAGAACCAATTGGCCCCAAAATGTTCGCGATTGCGAGCCACGAATTCGACATGCTCATCAGCGTTAACGAGCAAAATAAGCGTGCACCCAACAAACTCGCATTCGAGATCCGCTAAGGCCGCCAGGAAACGCTCGTCATCGTCAAAGGTGCCGCGCTCAAAGAGGCGAACATCAAGGATGCGCGAGTCATTAATCGGGCCACGTGGAGCGGTGGTGAGTACAACCGACTTATACCCGCCTGCTTCATGAAAGATGCGCGCAAAACTGTAGGCTCCTACATCGTAGCCAACAATTACGGGCACAATTGCTCTGCCAGCCCTACTTTTCTTGTTCATCTGCGCCTTCCCTCACCGTGCCAACTTCGCACGCACAGAGCCAATGAGTCGTGAAAAAGCCTCAATTTCAGGCATCTTCGCCAGCATCATTCCGCCAACGTAGCATCCCACCATCACCGGGCCGACCACAACAATTCTCAATACTGCCCCAGCAACTGTAATCGGCGCGTAGAGGGGACCAAAAAGTAGCAAAAGGGCAAAGCCCACACCGATCGTCACGAGGGTAATCACTGCGAGTTTCGCGATAGCGCCAACCACGCGATCTTTCTCAAGTCCCCCGTAACGGCGCGCCAGGCAAGTAAACATGACAACGGCAGCGGCGGTATTGGTCAAGCTCATAACCAAACCGATTCCGATCACTGTCCACTGCGGGGGAAGCCAGCCACACAGCAGATAGCCGATCATGCCACATACTTGGAATGGCAGATTTATCCAAAAGGCGCCGCGCGTATCACCAAAGGCGTAGTAGACACGATCCAATGTAGTAACGATGCCGATCGATACCAAACCTATGCACATGGCTGTCAGGACGCGCGCCAACGTCACGCTTTCCTCAGCACTGACGGTAAAGGAGAAAATGCGCATCACTGGCACAGATAACACGATAAGCCCAGCTGCGCTAAGGAAAGTCAGCGTAGAGATTGCCCGGATAGCCAGCGATGCATAGGCGGAAATGGAGTGCAAGTCGGCATCTGCAGCGGCTTTGGCTAGCCGGGTGAATATCGCTGTTGCGATGGAGACAGTGATGAGCGAAGTAGGGATGGAATAGACCGAATAGGCTGCCGTGTAGATAGCATTTCCGGCTACGGACTGAAGAGCGATACCTGCGTCTTCAGCGCGCTGAGTGGCACCGGCAGCCACATTGGACAGCACCAGGGTTGGCACGATGCCGGTCACCATCATCAGTAGCATCCACCACGACGCCCGCCCGGCTTCACCCAAGCCGGAATTGCGCCATGCGAAGTCAGGACGAAAACGAATTCCGAGCGCGCGTAGCGGCACCACTAATATCAGCGCTTGAAGCGCGATTCCTAGGGTGGAAAAGCCGCCGATCATGGCAACGCGGCCCGCAGACCACCGGCTAATATCGGTCACATCAGCTGGCACCGCCGCACCGAAAGTAGCTAACACCACCAGGAATCCACCGATTGCCACCACATTGTTTAGCGCCGGCGCCCACATATATGGGCCGAAGTTCTCCCGCGCGTTGAGAATCTGCCCCAACACTGTGTACATGCCATAGAAGAAAATCTGCGGTAAGCACCAGTAGGCGAAGGCAACCGTTAGCCGGTACCAGTCGTCCTGCATTGTCGCCGCAAAGCCCTTGACGATCAGCGGTGCACTTAGAGTGATAAGCGCGGTCGCTATCCCCAAAGTGACGATTGCCACCGTCAGGAGTTTATTGATGAACGCTATCCCGCCATCGGTTGACCGCTTTGTTGCCCGCACGATAGCTGGCACTAGAACCGCGTTGACCAGTCCGCCTACGACGACCATGTAAATGAGATTGGGCAGCTTGTTGGCGATATCAAAACCGTTGGCCGCCGGCGCGGAGATGCCCACTACAGCTCCGAGCAGGATGGGCGAACGCACCAGGCCGAGCACCCGCGAGACGAGGGTGCCGGCAAACATAATCGCCGAGCTACGCGCCAGGTTGGGGCTAGCGGCACCCTGGGTAGACTCAACACGCCCGGATTGCTCGGTTCGTTCTTCCGACGCCGCAGGCATCCCTCCCTCAGTGCTTGGGCGAAATGGAAGTCGGCGATGGCGGGGCCTGTCGCTATATCTCAATGGCATGTGACGATTGTAGCGAAGGCATACGAGGTCAACTAGACTCGGCCTCATGACACTAGTACTTGAGGAAGTCTCACTTTCCACCTACGAGCGTTTCATAGCCGATCATCATCCCCGAGTGTTTCTTCCCCAAACACCGGAGTACGTGCGTTCCCGGCAAGCAAAAGATAGCCGTATCGAGACGGTGGCTTTGCGTACTGCGACCGGGCAAATCCGTGGTGTTGCGGCTATCTATTTTCAACCGTGGCGGCGAGTGTTCTACCGCGCCCATGTGACCTATGGCCCGCTCCTGGACACGAATGACGACCCGCAGCTATTAGGTCAGTTCGCCGCGCAGCTCGAATCCTATGTCAAGCGGGATAAGCGCGTGCTCTCGTTGCGAATTAACCCACTCATTGCCCGCGCTTTCTATCGCGATATTGAGCTAGTGGAAGAAAACCCGCATGCCAAGGCCGCCGATGAAGTGTTAAAGAGCGCCGGTTTTACGCGGATTACTGAGGAGTTTTACCAACGTTCTGATGTGCAGATTCGTTTTATCTACACCAAGGACATCGCACACTTAGACTTTGAAGAGGCTTTAGCGAGCCTGGCTAAGGGGTTGCGCCGGCGCTTTCGGGCTCCTGCCCGCTATGGGATCGAGGTTCGTTTCGTTGGCCCAGAACAATTCGGGGACTTTCTCTCCCTCTATGAACTTACCGCTGAACGCAATGATATGAGCGCATTGTCTGGATCGTCTATCACCCTCTATAAGGATTTGATGGAAGAGTTCGATTCAGATCATTCGGTGTTGTGTATTGCCTACTATTCCCCACAGCGTCACCGCGACCATATTGACCAAGAGCTTGCCGAGATTCAGGCCCGTCAACGCGAGGTCAGCGCCCGGAAAGAAACCAAAGCACAGCTACGCGAACTGGCTGACCTGGCCACACGTACAGCAGGATTGGAAACCCAGCGTGAACTTGCCGCCCAGTTCGAGCAACTCGCTGGTCACAGCGGCGATGTGCCGGTCAATTCCGCACTCGGCTACGCTATTGGCGATGAATTGCTCTTGTTGTTGGGCGCAATGAACAAGGAATACCACCCTGTCTTGCGCGACTATCCGGTCGAAGCAGCGTTGTTTAAGTGGGCAGTCGAGCACAATATCGCCACCTACAACACTTTTGGAATATCGGGCGTCTTTGATGAGAGCGCCCCCGATGCCAACATTCTCCGTTTCAAGCAGTGGCTGAACGGCAACGTCGAGGAATTCATCGGCTCCTACGAAAAGGTATTGCACCGCAATATGGGCAAATTGGCTGGAGTGGAAGTGTAAAGCAAATCGATTGGTGAGATTAGCCTAATAATCTCAATTCTCTTCCCTCTGACGGGCACACTTGACACACTGGGGGTATGAGCATTTCTACCTCGAAATTGTCTGTCATTGGCGCTGGTTCGGTTGGAACCGCCCTCGCGTATGCTGCGATGATCCGTGGTTCGGCCAAGATCGTCGCCCTCCAGGATCTTAATGAAGCCAAGGTGGAAGCCGAGGTCCTCGACCTCGCCCACGGTACCCAGTTCATGCAGTCCTCTTCGATTATCGGCGGCGCGTCGCAGGACGTGACGGCGGATTCCGACGTCGTGGTCATCACCGCGGGCGCGAAGCAGAACCCGGGGCAGACGCGCCTGGACCTGGCCGCGAAGAACGTCTCCATCCTGGAGTCGATGTTGCCGGGCCTGGTGGAGCGCTCCCCGAACGCGGTGTTCATCCTGGTGACGAACCCGGTGGACGTGCTGACCTACGTGGCCACGAAGATCACGGGCCTGCCGTCGGGTCGCGTGTTCGGCTCGGGCACGGTGCTTGATTCCTCGCGTCTGCGCTGGCTGCTCGGTCAGCGGCTTGGCGTGTCGGCACGCTCGGTGCACTCGATGATTATTGGCGAGCACGGAGATTCGGAGTTCGCGATGTGGTCCACGGCCACGGTCGGCCAGATCCCACTGCACGACATCATGACCCCCGAAGGCGCACCCTTCACCCCAGCCCAGCTGGACGAGATCGAGCACGAGGTCCGCAGCGCGGCCTACAAGATCATCGAGGGTAAGGGGGCCACGAACTACGCCATCGGCGTCTCCGGTGCGCGCATCGTGGAGGCCGTGCTCGGCAACCAGAAGGCCGTGCTCCCGGTGAGCTCGCCCCTGCACGGAATTGACGGCGCGTCCGACGTGGCACTGTCGGTACCGTCGATCGTGGGCAGTGCGGGCGTGGAGCGGGCGCTCCCGCTGTCGCTCAACGACGCCGAGGCGGCCCGCCTGACGTCCTCGATCGAGGCCCTGCGGCAGACCATCAAGGTGGTCGGCTACTAGAACGCCAACCTGTTAGCGGGCTCGCCGGGCGGCGAGCCCGTTTTCTTATTCCTCGGCACGCCTCTCCGCGGCCCCATCTTGCCCAGGGCCAGGCTAGCTTTCCGGTGACGGCTGGCCGGCACGGTCGACGTCGTCGTGAATCGTCCGATAAAAGCCCATCATCGCCACCACCATGACAATCGCGAACGGCAAACCCATGATGACCGTGGCCGACTGCAAGGCCGGGATGCCGCCAACCACCAGCATGCCGATCGTGAGCACGCCGGTAGTGGCCGCCCAAAAGATCCGTAGCCACGGGCGGGCGTCCGTGCGCGGGGTGGGGAGGTCGCTGGAAAGGTTCGCCATGACCAGCGAGCCCGAGTCCGCCGACGTCACGTAGAACAAGAACGCCACCACCGTGGCGATCATCATGACCACCCGGGCCGCCGGCATGCCCTCCAAGAGCGAGTAGAAGCCGAACTCGGGGACCTCGAGGGTGGCGTGGGCGAAGGCGAGGTCGTCGTCGTGAATGACGCGGTCAAGCGCGGCGTTGCCGAAAATCGAGATCCACACGGCCACGTACAGGAACGGGACGGTCAGGCAACCGATGATGAACTGGCGCAGCGTCCGCCCGCGCGAGATGCGCGCTAGGAACATGCCCACAAACGACGCCCACGCCACCCACCAGGCCCAGAAGAACAGCGTCCACGCCGCCTTCCATGCGTCGGCGTCCGAGAACGCCATCGTGTCCAGGGTCATGCCCGGGAACATCGCCAACACGTCGCCTACGTTCATCACGATCGCGTTGAGGAGGAAGGACGTGCGCCCGCCGACCAGCACCCAGACCACGGTAAGGATCGCGAGGAACACGTTGAGCTGGGACAAGATCTTGATCCCGCGCGCTACGCCCGACACCGCCGAGATCCCCGCCATCACCACCGCCACCACGATGAGGGCCACCTGCGCCGGCAACCCCTTGCCAACGCCGAAAATGATCTCCAGCCCCACGTTGATTTGCACGACGCCGATGCCGAGCGTCGTCGCCACACCGAACACCGTGCCGAGGATCGCGGCGATGTCGACGACGTCACCCAACACCCCGTACACGCGCGAGCCGAACACCGGCTCAAGGGCCGAGCGGACAGCCAGGCGGCGGCCGTGGCGATAGGAGAAGTAGCCCAAGATCATGCCCATCAGTGCATACATCCCCCAGCCGGTCAGGCCGTAGTGGAAAATCGTCCACACGGGCGCCTGCTCGGCCGCCTCCAGCGACTGGGCGGCCACGCGCGGCGGGGCCATGTACTGGGCAATCGGCTCGGCCACCGAGAAAAAGATGATGTCCGTGCCGATGCCCGCCGCGAACAGCATCGAGCCCCAGGCGAACGTGGAAAACTCCGGGCGGGAGTCGGACGGGCCGAGGCGGAGGTGGCCGTAACGAGAGAACGCCACCACCAGCACGAAAATGACCACCACCGTTGCCATGAGAATGTAGAACCAGCCAAACCACTGGCCGATCCACCCCGTGGCAGCCCCGAGCGCATCCGCCGCCGAACCGGTGTCCACAAACGCCCACGCCGCAATCGCCAAGATGATCGCCGCTGACCCGACGAAGACCGTGCGCTTTACACGCTGGGCCGGTGCGGGGTGTGCGGGTGCGGAGTGTGCCGGCTTGTCGCGGGTGGCACGCTGAGGCATCATTCGTTCCTTCGATCAAGGCGGCCGCGCGCGGGCATTGCGCGGGGCCGCAGACTCACTGCGTCGATTATGCCAAAGTCGGCCGCGGTGCGTTGCAGATCCATATTACCGGTCGAAAAACACAGGTGTTCCGTGCGAAAATAGGTCGAAAGCAAAGGAGTTCTCGTGACTGAACAAGTACCACTGACGCCGCAAGGCCCCGAAACGCTTGCGGGCAAGGGCCCCAAGGCCGCGAGCGGCCAATCGGTTGGCGAACTCGTCGCAAAGATCACCGCCCAGTTCTCGGCGTTGGTACGCGACGAGATCCGCTACACCAAGTTGCAAGCCACCTCCAAGGTGAAGAAGCTCGGCATCGGGGGCGTGCTACTCGCCGTCGCCGGTGTGCTCGCCCTCTACATGCTCGGCACCCTGCTGCTGGCCGCAGGCTACGGACTGTCCACCGTTATGCCGCTGTGGGCGGCGTTCCTGGTGGTCTCCGGCGGGTTGCTCCTCATCATCCTCATCCTCGCGCTCATAGCCGTCTCGCGCTTCAAGGCGGCGAACAAGCACACCGTGGACCCGAAGGGCGGCCTGGAGAAGGACATCGAAGCGGTGAAGAAGGGAATCCAATGACGAACGTGAGCCAGAAGAAGGCAGTTGACTACGAAGCCCCCAAGGGCATCGAGGACACCCGCACCGCTGACGAGGTGGACGCGGACATGCAGCGCGTCCGCGAGGAGCTGACCGCCACCGTCAACGAACTGGCCGGCAAGCTCCACCCGGACAACCTCAAGGAAGAAGCCCGCGCCTACGCCGAAGAGCGCCTCAGCCAGGGCAAGGAGCAGGCCATGGGGTTGGTGGATGACGCGAAGGCTGGCGACAAGAAGGCGCTGGCCATCATCGGCACCACGCTCGCCGTGGTCGCACTGTTCGTCATCCGCAAGATCATCAAGTAATCAGCATGCAAGCGTAGATATGAGTGTGGGGCGGCTTTCGGGCCGCCCCACACTTTTGGTTGTCTAGTTGTCTTCGGTCGCGGGTCTGCTTGCCCTCTCCATGACTTCCTTGCGCGGGAAGCGCCGGTGGCCCCCGAGCGTGCGGATCGACGGCAACTTGCCGCTGTCTGCCCAGCGCGCCACCGTCTTCGGGTCCACCCGGAACAGGGCCGCAACCTCCGCCGGGGTCATCAAGTCAGTGTCATAATCCATTGTTTTCCTCGCAAATTGTGGGTTCCACCCACGTTGTGGTGAGCGATGTTCAGGTCCGCTCCCTCTCCTCTCCACCGCAGTCGAAGGAGCCCAGACAGATCGCAAAAACCTCTGCCCATCCTATTGCCGTAAACGCTCATCTCACAAGCGAAAACACATTTACTCACAGCTTAAACCGCAGGTCAGGGCGTTATTGCGCCATTTATTGCACCTTTGGTGGCGCAGTTCGCAACGAGCCGAGCCGGCCGGGCGCCGTACCATCGAGGGCGTATACCTCCGCACACACGTCACTTCACGTAGAGATTCCTACCCACTTCGGGGTAAAGTATGTGCCACGAACCATTATTGAGATAAATCGGAGCCGCACGCGGTGCCTGCTCCAAGACGAGTTGAGGGGGGTCGAGCCAATATGGGGCGCGGCCGTCAAAGAGCCAAACAGCGCAAAGTCGCACGGAACCTGAAGTACTTCAGCCCGGAGACCGACTACGAGGCCCTTGAGAGGGAACTCGCGGGTCGCTCCGAGATGAAGGACGAACCGGACGACTACGATTCCTGGGACGAATACGATCCCGACTCCTACGAGATTCCTCCGGCAACCGACGATTGAGGCACTAGCCTCGCATCACCTTTCAGAGCCAGCTTCACGGCTGGCTCTTTGGTGTGCCCGCGGGCGGCGGGCGCCACAGGCTTATCGGCTGCGGGGCGGCTAGACGAGTTCGAAGCTGGGCTTGAGGTCCTCCGACAGGCCCGTGAGCCGCACGCGCACCCGCTCCCCCACGGGCATGTGATCGCCGGTGGCCACGGCCTCCATGGCGGGCTCCGCGATGGAGATCAACCCGCGCTTGCGATCCCCGTCGCTGGACTTCTCTTCAACGACGACGGCCGCGAACTCCTCCCCCACGCGCCCGCGCAGGGTCAGCCCCTCGAGGGCGTCGAGCGCACGACCCTGGAGCGCGTTCGCCCGGCGCGTGCCGGCGCCCATGAGGGAGGGTAGCTCGGGCAGCGCCTCGGTTACCCAGGTGGGGACCACGTCACCAGCGAGCAGGCAACGGCAAAGCTCCAGCCCAAAGCGGTCGACCAGCCGGCGCAGCGGCGCGGTCACATGGGCGTAGGGTGCAGCGATGGCGTGATGGCGGAGGACGGCGTCGTCGGCGCGCTCGGGCTGGTTGGCACGGGCGGCCTCGCTGTCACCCATTGCGCCGTCGGAACCCTTGGGCCCAGCGGCAGTCTCAGCCTCGGCGGAACCCTCGGCCCTGCCGGCGGCGATGGGGAGGGCGAGGTAGCCGGCGCCCCGAAAGAGGTGCACGGCCTCGTAGAGGAAGGCAAGGGAGGCGGGGCGGGCTGGGTCGAGCCCGCGGACAAACGCGGCGTAGTCCTGGGTGTTGGGCCAGTCGTGGCCGAGGCTGCGGGCCACCTGGCGCAGGCGCTCCATGTCGGAGCTGCGGGCAGCGGGAAGCGTGCGCAGCACCCCGAGATTCGCCGCGATCATGATCCTCGCGGCCTCCATGCCGGTCATGAGCGAGATCTGGGAGTTCCACTCCTCCACGCCCGTAACCTCGCGCAACTTGAGCAGGTAGCCGTCCTCGCCGTGCTCCACCCACTGCTCGGGCAGGTTGAGCGACACGCCGCCCCGCTCCGCTTCCAGGCGTTGACGCTGGCGGCCCACCCGCGCCAGGTCCTCCGGCAGGGTGGGCGGGACGTTAACGGGGAGCTGGCCGTCGCCGTCGTAGGCGGCCTGGACCTGCTGATAGGTGAGCTGGGCGCGGGAGCGCACCCGCGCCAACTCCAGGCCGGTACGGACCACTTGGCCAGCGTCGAGCTCGAAACGCCACACGTACGCCGGGCGGACCTGGCCCGGCAGCAGGGAGGCGGCGTCGGTGGAGAGCACCTCAGGGTGGAGGGGGATCGAGCGGTCGGGTAGGTAGATGGTGGTGGCGCGCTCGCGGGTCTCGGCGTCGAGGGCGCCACCCGGCCGGACGAAGAGGCTGACGGCGGCGATCGCGTAGTAGAGGACGTCGCCGTCGATGAACATGGCCTGGTCGAGGTCTCGAGAGCCCTCGGGGTCGATCGTGACAAAGGGAAGATCCGTGCGGTCGGGCAGCTCCGGGAACTCCCGCCTGGCCGACTCCGCCTCCGCGAGCGCCTCCGGCGAGAACGCGGCCGGCGCACCCGCCTCCGCCAGCTTCGTGATCGTCGACGAAATCTGCTGCGCCGGGACCACATTCGGGTTGATGAAGCGTTGCCGCACGGGCTACCTCCTACTCGGTCGCGCCGGTTGGCTCGGCGTGGTCGGCCGGCTGGGCTTGGTCTGCCTGCTCGGCCGCGGCCACGGCACCTGCCGGGCCGGCCAACTGCGCCGGGCCGAACAGCGGGAAATACGAGCTCAGGTCGGCGCGCGTGCCAGAATGAGAAATCTTCGACTCATCCACCGGGCGGCCGAGGGCCACATCCAGCCAGGCGGGCCCATCCATCTCCACCACATTGGGTGGGGTCCCACGCGTGTGGACCGGGCCGGCGATCGCCTGCACGGCCCCTACCCACGGCACCCGGATCTCCACGCTGCGCCCCGGGTGGCGCGTGGCGAACTCCTCGAGCGCGAAGCGCACGGCCGCCGTCAGCTCCGTGCGGCCCAACTCGCTGCCGGCCGCATAGGCCCGCACCAGCTCCATGCCCCGCGCCTCGTCAATTCGCCGTCTCATGAATCGATCCTATCGCCTGCTATGAGAATCCCGGGGAGCGGCAGTGCCGCTCCCCGAGACCACATCACCTTTAGCGAACGATGGTCATGGCGTCCCAGCCGTGGCCAACCTCGACCGGCGAGGCAAACCAGCCGCGGCCCGTCTGCTCGTAGAGGAACAGGATCCCGGCGCGAACGCCCACCAGGTCGAACGCGCCGTCGCCCGTCATGTCACCGGGCGAGAACACCTGCGTGAAACCCTCCCAGCCGTGGCCCTTCTGGGTGTCCGTGCGCAGGCCGCCCGCCGGCGTCGTCTCGTACGCGATCAGCGCGCCGTCGGCCGTGGTAGCCAACAGGTCCCAATCCGCCGATCCCGAGGTGTTACCCACCGACACGATGTTCGTGATCGCGCCCCAGCCGTGGCCCACCTTGCCCAGGCCCTTGACGCCGGCCGCGCTCACTGCGTAACGGTACAGGTCGCCCGTCGCGCCCTGACGCGCCACCACCGAGTCCATGCCGTCCACCTTGCCGGCGTAGGCCACCAGATCCATACCGGACCAGCCGTGACCCACCTTGGCGCCCTTGGTCAGGTGGCCGTTGCCGGTGGAGTAGTAGAAGAACATGTCGCCGGCCGCGTCCGTCACCAGGAAGTCCGCGCGCTTGTCGCCGTTCACATCGTTGACCTTCACCACGGCCGCAGCCTCGAAGCCATCGGCAACCAAGCCCACCGTCTTCAGCGCCTTGCCGCCCTGGTAGAAGAACATCTCGCCAGCGCCATTCAGGCCCCAGATGTCCGCGAGCTTATCGCCCGAGGCCTCGCCGTACACGTTCTGGGCGTAGGTGGCCACGTTCGGCGCGGTCGACTTCGCCGCACGGATGGTCACCGGCAAGTCGACCGTCGAGCCGTCATCCGTGGCGATGGTCAGCGTGGCGGCACCCAGCTCGGCGTCGGCAGGAACCATGAACGACACGGCCGCCCGGCCCGTCTCGTCCACCTTCGGGGTGACGGTCGTATCGACGTCGGCAGTAGCCACCTCGACACCGTTGAGGTTGACCATGGCCTTCGTGGGCAGGGGCTCCGTGGACGTCATCGCCAGCGAGGACAGCTGGACGTCGACAGTTTGGCCCGGCACGAAGGTCAGCGGGCCGGTGTAGCCGAAGGAACGCTGCGTGTAATCCGGCGTGAACGCGCCGTTCGCCGCCCAACCCTGAGCAACTTGGTTGAAGACCTCGTGGTCGATGATGCCCGTGTCTACCACCGGGTTGCCGGCGTTGGCGAAGGCGTTGAAGCTGTCACCCGCGTCGAGCAGGAAGGACGAGGAGGCAACCGTGATTTCCGCGTTGTCCTTCCCCAGCAGCTTGCCGTTGAGGTAAACCGCGAGGATGTGCTTGCCGTACTCGGCGGTCGGATCGTAGACGTACTTGATGTTGTTCGACAGGCCCAGGCGCAGGATCGGGCGCGACTCGCCCGGCTTCCATTGCTGCTCGAGCAGCTCGTAGACGTCCTTCGCCTGGATCACGCGCGTGCCGTAGGAGTTACCGAAGGGCTGGACGTTGAAGGACTCCTGGAAGGTCACCACGCCGTCCTTGTTCGCGTCGAAATCAGCGCGGATGCCGCCCGAGTTCATGACGCCGAAGTCCGCCGGCTTGGCCAGAGTCTGGCCGTACTCGTAAAAGGCCTGGGCGATGAGGTTACCCGCCGACGACTCGGTGCCGCGGTTCGCGCCCTCATCCCCGTTGCGCGCGCCGGTGCCACGGTTGGCCGGCCCCGCGATGGGGAACAGCTCCTCGGCGCCGAGCTTCGCCGACTCCTCGAGCTTCTGGTTCACCAGCGCCTGGATCTCGTCGTTGACGGGGGCGTCGGCGCCCGTCGCCACGGTCTCGTTCTCACACGAGCTGGTCACCTTGCCGTCAGCCGCAACAGCCAACTGAGCGAAGACCACCGTGCTGCCCGAAGCGCCCGGCTGGCACACAGCCGCACCCGACGCCGTGGTCGATGCACCAGCAATGTGCGTGTGGCCACCGAACGCCAGATCGATGTCCGCACCCAGGGTCTCAACCTTGGCCAGGCCATCATGCATGAGCGCCACGACCGCGTCCGCCTCGCCGCTTTCCTTGATCTTCTTTGCGAGCTGGTCCGTCACCGCCACCGGATCGTTGAAGGTGAGCCCCTCAACCGCGGAGGCCGATGTTAGCTGTGGGGTCTCATCCGTGACCGTGCCAATGAAGGCCACTTTCACGTCCCCGTACGTCTTTACCACGTAGCCCGGATCCGCGATCTCCTTCGCGCCCGCCACGTTCGCGCCCAAATTGGTGTACGACGACAGGTCAAGAATCCGGTCACGCAGATCCGCGTACCCCTGGTCGAATTCGTGGTTGCCCACCGCCGAGACGGTCAGACCCATCGCGTTCAGCACATCGATCGTGGGCACGTCCTTCGCAATCGCCGACTCGAAGGTAGAACCACCCACCGAATCGCCAACCGCGAGGAAGTCAAAGCTAGCGGCCTTGGCGCGGCGCTCATCGAGCATCGCAGCCATCGCCGGGGCCTTCTGGATCGCGCCATGGAAATCGGAGATCACGCCGAAGTCAATCACCGCAGCATCACCCGACTCGGCCGCCTCAGCAGCCTCGGCCGCGTCGGACAGGACCGCGGCGTCGTCAGCGGCCTGGGCGGCGTCGTTAGCAACGTCGGAGTCGCCTGCGGCGTCAGCTTCCTCAGCGTCCGCAGCCTCGGCGCCATCAACGGCGGCATCGTCAACCGCTTCCTCCGCCTTATCGCCCACGGCCTCCGACTCAAGTTCAGCCACAGCGGAGGACTCACCCTCCGGGACTGCCGACGCGGGAACGGCAAGCGCCGCCGTCCCCAGCAGGATCGCCGTCACCATGCTCACCGAGCGCAGTGCCGACCTGTTCGTTTTCGACATGGAAAACTCCTCTTCTCGTCTGATGATCAATAACATCATTCTGGGCATCAACCACCGACAAGTTTTCCCGATCTCCGTGGCCACACAGTTAACGGAGCGAAAACGCTAGCCCGACACGCGGGGGCGCGGACCAGGCGCAGGCCAGGGCGCAGGCGCCCTACGCGGGACGATTTGGGCCGTATCTTCACATATACGAAGATACGGCCCAAATCGTCCCGCGAAAATCGCGAACAGCTAGCTGACCCCTTAGATCACGCCCTGCTGGAGCATTGCGTCGGCCACCTTCATGAAGCCGGCCGCGTTCGCGCCCACCATGTAGTTACCCGGCTGGCCCAGCTCCTCGGCCGTGTCCAGCGAGGTCTTGTGGATGTTGTGCATGATCGCCTCAAGGCGCGCCATCACGTCGTCGAACGACCACGACTGCAACGCCGCATTCTGCTGCATCTCCAGCGCCGACGTCGCCACACCACCCGCGTTCGCCGCCTTACCTGGCGCGTAAATGATGCCCGAATCCTGCGCCACCTCGATCGCACCCGGGGTCAGCGGCATATTCGCGCCCTCGGCGATCAGGCGGATGCCGCCCATCTCCATCGCCCGCACGTCGTTCGCATCCACCTCGTTCTGGGTGGCACACGGCAGCGCGATATCGGCGTCGATACCCCACACCTTGCCGCCCGCATGGTACACCGCGTTCGGGCGGGCCTCCGCGTACTCCGAGACGCGCCCGCGGCGCACCTCCTTCACTTCCTTCAGCAACGCCACGTCGATCCCATCCGGGTCATACACCGCACCCGACGAATCCGAAATCGACACGGGCTTCGCGCCCTGCGCCAGTAGCTTCTCAATCGCGTACGTGGCCACGTTGCCCGAGCCGGACACGATCGCCGTCTTGCCCTCCAGGCTGTCCCCCACCTCGGCCAGCATCTCATTCGCGAACATCACCAGGCCGTAACCCGTGGCCTCCGTGCGGCCCAGCGAACCACCCCAGCCGACGCCCTTGCCCGTCAGCACGCCCGCCTCATTCCGGCGAGCCAACCGCTTGTACTGGCCAAACATGTAGCCGATCTCGCGCGCACCCACGCCAATATCGCCCGCCGGCACGTCAATATCCGCGCCAATATGCGAGGACAGCTCATTCATGAAGGCCTGACAAAAACGCATGACCTCGTTATCCGACTTACCGTGCGGATCAAAATCCGATCCGCCCTTGCCGCCGCCAATCCCCTGGCCCGTCAGCGCATTCTTAAAGATCTGCTCAAAGCCCAGGAACTTAATAATCGACAGCGTCACCGACGGGTGGAAACGCAGGCCGCCCTTGTACGGGCCGAGCGTCGAATTGAACTGAATACGGTAGCCGCGATTCACACGCACCTTATTGTTATCATCCTGCCAGGCCACGCGGAACATGATCTGGCGCTCCGGCTCAATAATGCGCTCCAGGATCGCCGCCTCCTGGTAGTCCTTGCGTTCCAGCAACAGAGGCTCCAAGCTCTCCATCACCTCACGAACGGCCTGCTGAAACTCAGGCTGAGTGGGATTACGCTTCAGTGCCTCCTCATAGACACGTTCCAGCTGTGCATCCATTCCTACTCCTCACATCAAACGGCGGGATCCGACAAATTCGGTCGCTTGCCAGAATAATTGACTCCAAAAAGATGGCATAGAGATTCTCATCAATTGGCCAGTGTTTTCGACCTCAGTTTTACCCAACGAGGACCAACAGCGGAAACCTAGTGCGCAGATCCCTCGCCCAGCAACTTCTTCTCCACCAGCCGGTAACGCGAGCCCATCTCATCCACGACCTCCGGCTCCAACACCGGTGCCGGCCCGCAACCCTTGACCCACTCCACGGCTTTCTTCCGCACCGCGTTACGCACGTACTCCTTGCCAAACGCCCGGGGCAGGCCGTCCGCCGCCTCCGACTCCAACCAGTACGTGGCCGAATCCGGCGTAAACGCCTGATCGGCCAACACGAAGTCGTTATCGCCCGAATCGTAGGACGCCCCGAACTCGAGCTTGCACTCGGCAATAATCAGGCCCTTCGCCTTCGCGATCCCGAACGCCCGCTCGTACAGCTCCAGCGAAATCTCCCGCAACTGCTCAGCCTGCTCGTGACCCACCAGATCACACATCTGCGCGAAGCTGATCGTCTCGTCGTCGTGCCCGGCCTCGCCCTTCCGCGACGGCACGAACAGCGCCTCCGGCAGCCGATCACCCACGCTGAGTCCCGCCGGCAACTCATGCCCGCCGACCGTCCCCGCCCGTGCGTACTCCTCAAACGCCCGCACTGTCATGTACCCGACCACCGTGCACTCAATCGGGTACATCCGCAGCCGCTGCACCAGCATCGCCCGGCCCGCCGCCTCCGGCGGCACGTCCGTGGACAGGAAATGGTTCGGCACCACATCCTCCAGCCTGTCAAACCACCAGGCCGCAATCCGCGTGAGCACCTGGCCCTTCCCCGGGATCACACTCGGCAACACCCGGTCAAGCACCGCAATACGATCCGACGCCACGAGGATCATTGTGTCCCCAGCCGTATGGGCCAGGGTGTGGACGGGCTGATACACGTCATGAACCTTGCCCGTATACACGCGGGTCCAGTTCGGAATGATAGGCGGCAACTGCACTGGGCCTCCTTCCGGCCTCTGCGTCTTCCCATTCTATCCCAGTCTCCACCCCAAACGACATCCCCGTCTGCCGCCGTCCAGCTTGTGGAAGCCGTGGTAGAGCCGCGCTCACGACGCCGTCGCCGCAACTTGCGCCCGACGCCCAGCTTGCTCACGACGCCGGCCGGGCGCGTCGTCGTCGTTGGCCCCGCCACCGCGGTCACAACGCCACTACCCGGGCTCCCGCCAACGGCAGCCGGAACGCGAAGAGGGAGGGCCGGAGCCCTCCCTCCCCTAGGCGTCTAGCGCTTAGCGAGCCGCAGCGATACGCTCACGGAACTTGTCCAGCTGCTCGATGATCGGAGCCGGAACCTTGTCGCCGAACTGAGCGAAGTACTCCTCGGTCGAATCGATCTCGGCAGCCCAGGCGTCCGGATCGGTAGCGAAGAGCTTATCCCAGACCTCATCGGTGATCTCATCGAGACCATCGAGGTTGAAGTCCTCCTTGTGCGGGTAGTTGCCGGTCATGCCATCAATGGCGTCGACCTCGCCCGCAACACGGCGGATCACCCAGTCAAGGACGCGGGAGTTCTCGCCGAAGCCCGGCCACATGAAGTGACCCTCTTCGTCCTTGCGGAACCAGTTGACCTGGAACACGCGCGGGAACTTGTCGCCCAACTTGTCCTGCATCTCGAGCCAGTGGCCCCAGTAGTCAGCCATGTTGTAGCCGCAGAACGGGAGCATGGCGAACGGATCGTGACGCAGCGAGCCAGCCTTCACGTCGGTAGCGGCAGCGGTGACCTCGGACGCAACCGAAGCGCCGATGAACACGCCGTGCGCCGGATCCTTCTGCTCGGCAACGAGCGGCACGTTCGTGGCGCGGCGGCCACCGAACAGGATCGCGTCGATCGGAACGCCAGCGGGGGCCTCCCAATCGGGGCAGATGATCGGACACTGCGAAGCCGGCACCGTGAAACGCGAGTTCGCGTGAGCGGCCGGGGTGCCGGACTCCGGGGTCCAGTCATTGCCGTGCCAGTCGATGAGGTGATCCGGGGTCTCGCCGTCGATGCCCTCCCACCACACGTCGCCGTCGTCGGTCAGAGCAACGTTGGTGAAGATGGAGTTCGCGCGAGCGGTGTCCATCGCCATCGGGTTCGTCTTGTACGACGTACCCGGGGCGACGCCGAAGAAGCCGGCCTCCGGGTTGATCGCGTAGAGGCGGCCGTCCTCGCCCGGGCGGAGCCAAGCGATGTCGTCACCAATGGTCTCAACCTTCCAGCCCGGGATAGTGGGCTGGAGCATGGCGAGGTTGGTCTTACCACATGCCGACGGGAACGCCGCGGTCACGTGGTACTGCTTGCCGGTCTCTTCGTTCGTCAAGCGGAGGATGAGCATGTGCTCGGCCATCCAGCCGTCACGGCGAGCCATGGTCGACGCAATACGCAGCGCGTAGCACTTCTTGCCGAGCAGGGCGTTTCCGCCGTAGCCGGAGCCGTAGGACCAGATCTCGTTGGTCTCCGGGAAGTGGGTGATGTACTTTTCGTCATTGCACGGCCAGTTCGTGTCCGGGCGCTCGTTGCCATCGGCGTCGACCAGCGGGTAGCCCACCGAGTGAACAGCCGGAACCCACACGTTACCCTCGCCGATCAGCTTAAGGGCCGCGGAACCCATGCGGGTCATGATGCGCATGTTGACAACGACGTACGGCGAATCCGTCAGCTCAATGCCGAGCTGCGAAATCGGGCCGCCCAGCGGACCCATCGAGAACGGGATGACGTACATCGTACGGCCACGCATCGAGCCACGGAACACACCGTTGGCACCGATGAGGGTCTCCTTCATCTCCTTCGGATCGGCCCAGTGGTTGGTGGGGCCAGCATCCTCTTCCTTCTCGGAGCAGATGAAGGTACGGGACTCAACACGAGCCACGTCAGACGGGAGCGAGCGAGCCAGGAACGAGTTGGGGCGCTTCTCCGGGTTCAGGCGGGTGAACATACCGGCCTCAACCATTTCAGTGGTGAGACGATCCCACTCTTCCTCAGAGCCATCTACCCAGTAGATGTCCTTCGGCAGAGTGATGTTGGCGACCTCAGCCACCCACTCAACGAGATTATCAGGCGCAAACTCCGGCGCGCCTGCGCGGACGTCCTCAACGGTGAACGCGGTTTCAGTCATCGCATTTCCTCCTAGAAATCGGCGACGTTGGATAACTTCCACATCCCATTATTGTTAAAGAAACGGTATTTCCTATAGGACTAACGGGCATTGAGCGGTTAGCGCAATCCCCTTGTCACACTCTATCGTGGGCCACCCACAATTTGCCTGGACAACGGGGGCGCGGCCCCGCAACGGATGCGGGGCTGCGCCCACCATGCCAGCCACTGCCAGCTCCACCTTCATGCACAGATTCTTAATCGAGAAGCCGATGACGCACGATCGTCTGCGCCCGCTCCGGGCCCACCCCGATCGACGAAATCCGACACCCCGACAGCTCCTCCAGCCGCAAGATGTACGCCTGCGCGTTCTCCGGCAAATCCTCAAAATCCTGGCAGTCCGAAATACCCTCCGACCACCCCGGCAAGTACTCGTAAATCGGCTTCGCGTGATGCATATCCGACTGATTCTCCGGCATATCCTCCACACGCGCCCCATCAATCTCGTAGGCCACGCACACCGGGATCTGCTCAATCCCCGTCAACACATCCAGCTTCGTCACCACGATATCCGTCAGCGAATTGACCCTCACCGCATAACGCGCGACCACGGCGTCGTACCAGCCGCACCTGCGCGGCCGCCCCGTCGTCGTGCCATACTCTCCGCCAACCTTACGCAGCCGCTCCCCCGCCTCATCAAACAGCTCCGTGGGGAACGGCCCCTCGCCCACGCGCGTAATGTACGCCTTCGCGACGCCCACCACCCGGTCCAGCCGCAGCGGGCCCACGCCCGAGCCCGTGCAAGCGCCGGCCGCCGTCGTCGACGACGACGTCACATACGGGTACGTCCCATGGTCAATATCCAGCATGACCGCCTGACCCGCCTCAAACACCACCGTCTTCCCCTCATCGAGCGCGCGGTTAAGCTCCGCCGACGAATTGAACAGCATCGGGCGCACCCGATCCGCGTAGGCAAGCAGCTCGTTGGTCACCACATCCACGTCAAACGTGTCCTCATCGAGCGAGGCCAACTGCGCATTCTTCTGATGCAGCGCGCCCTCCACCTTCTGGCGCAGAATCGAGGGGTCAAACAGGTCCTGGACGCGGATGCCGATGCGGTTCATTTTGTCGGCGTAGGTGGGACCAATGCCGCGGCCGGTTGTGCCAATCTTCCGCTTGCCGAGCAAACGCTCGTTCGCGCCGTCGATCTTCTTGTTGTACGAGGGGATAATGTGCGCGTTCGAGGAAATCCGCAGGCCCGACGTATCCACGCCACGCCCCTCCAACTCCTCAATCTCCTCAAACAACACATTCAGATCGACCACCACACCATTGCCGATCACCGCTGTACACCCCGGAGACAAGATCCCCGCCGGCAGCAAGTGCAGGGCGAACTTCTCCTCGCCCACAATCACCGTATGGCCGGCATTATTACCGCCATTAAACTTGACGACGTAGTCGACCTCCGCGCCGAGCTGGTCCGACGCCTTGCCCTTACCCTCGTCTCCCCACTGGGCCCCGACGATCACGATTGCTGGCATGCTGTCCTCACTTGTCTAGGCTTGCCGCCTAAGTCTAATGCGTACCACCATCCGGGAGGCGGGCGTCCACATGTTGAGGCCGAGTGTTCCGACGCGCGGACATCCCGCATCCTGGTGGGCCGAGCCGGCACCCTCCTCACAGATGCGATACTTCCCGGCAAGATGCGGTACTAAATAACCGTTATCTAGTGCCGCATCTTGCAGTCTTGTATAGCATTTGCGGCTGGCGGAGGCGCCGGCACGCGAGCGCAGGGGCAGGTGCGGAACTCGGCGCGGCCGCCATCATCTGGGGCCGGCCAACCCGCAGGGATAGTCCCGCCAAATCGTGAGTGGCCGGGCTCGGGTAGACTCTCACCAACCAACCCCGAACCGAGGATCCCCCATGACCCTGGCCACGCCACTTGCCACATTCGTCTACTACGCGGCGCCCGACGTCGTGCGACGGCCGACTCTGCGGCGGCTCGTCCGCACGGGTGCGCTTGCCGTCATAGCGACAGTAGAGGTGGCCAGAGCTGAGTTCGGCGCACACGAGTCAACCGCCGATCCGACCGCTGAGACCCCCACGAGCTCTGCCGTCACAGACCACGCAAGCTTCGCGGTGGCCAATCAGGCAGACCACACTCCAATTGGCCAGACAGACCAAGCCGACCAGGCGGACCAAGCCGACCAGGCCGAGCCCGCCACCTCGGCAAACACCGCAAACACCACCGCGCCCGAGGATGACGTGCCCTCCGATATGCTGTCGCTCGCCAAGGGCGCCTTCGCCGCCCAGCCGGGCGTGACCGCGCTCATCGGAGCTGCGATCGTTGCGGCGACAGCCGCGACCACGGCGGCCAGCGTCTACACCGAGCGCGCCCTCTTCCGCGGCGCCGAGAAGCGCCGCGCCACTGGCGACCGCCTCGCCCACACCAAGCAGGCCGCCATCCTCGCACTGGCCATGGCCGGGCTCGACCACCTATCCTCCAAGCTCGTCCTGGACGACTAACCCGCTCGCGCCCCGCCCCAGCCGCGGTCATCCGCACCCCACCAGGCCGCACCCCGCGGGCATGAAAATGGGACGGCCCCAGCCGCCCCATCCCCACGTGCAGGAATTACTTCATGCGCTTGCCGGCCGAGCCCAGTCGCTCAGCGGCCTCGACCACGCGGGCGGCCATGCCGGCTTCGGCCAGCTTGCCCCAGGTGCGCGGGTCGTACATCTTCTTGTTGCCGACCTCCTGGTCGACCTTGAGGACGCCGTCGTAGTTGCGGAACATGTGGTCCACGACCGGGCGGGTGAAGGCGTACTGCGTGTCGGTGTCAACGTTCATCTTGATGACGCCGTTGCGGACAGCGGTGGCGATCTCCTCAGCGGAGGATCCGGAGCCGCCATGCATGACCAGGTCAAACGGGGACTCCTTGCCGACCTTTGCGCCGACCTCAGCCTGGATCTCACCCAGCAGCTCGGGGCGGAGCTTCACGTGGCCGGGCTTGTACACGCCGTGGACGTTACCAAAGGTGAGGGCGGTGAGGTAGCGGCCGTTCTCGCCAAGGCCGAGGGCCTCGACAGTCTTGAGGCCGTCCTCAGCGGTGGTGTACAGCTTCTCGTTGATCTCGCCAACGACGCCGTCTTCCTCGCCACCCACAACGCCGATCTCGATCTCGAGGATGGTGTTGGACTTCTGCGACAGGGCGAGCAGTTCCTTCGCGATCTCGAGGTTCTCATCGAGCGGCACGGCGGAGCCGTCCCACATGTGCGACTGGAAGAACGGCTCACGGCCAGCGGCGACTTCCTGCGCGGACAGCTCCATGATGGGGCGGATCCACGAGTCGATGTTCTGCTTGGCACAGTGGTCGGTATGCAGGGCGATCGTCACGTCGTAATTCTTGGCGACCTCACGAGCGTACGCGGCCAGGCCGAGCGAACCAGCCACGCGATCCTTGATCGTGGAGCCGGAGGCGTACTCGGCGCCGCCAACGGAAACCTGGATAATGCCGTCCGACTCAGCCTCAGCGAAGCCGCGGATGGCTGCCGTGAGGGTCTGCGAGGACGTCACGTTAATTGCCGGGTAGGCGAACTTGTTGGCCTTCGCCCGATCCAGCATCTCGTCATAAACTTCACGCGTTGCGATACCCACGTGTGCTCCTTTTGCGTTGGAAATCTAACGCCCCAATTATCTCACGGATTTGGTAAAGCGTATAGCCAATTGGTCCCCAGCTTAATCATTTCCGACGACGCCGTGGACCGCCTTGCGTCCGTTTCCGCGCGTCGTCGTTGTTTGACGACGGCCCGGCCCGTCGCATCTGTAACACCTCCCACCGGGGCGAGGCGTGCGCGTAGGATCGGGGCGAGGGGATGGTCATGGTTATTTCTGATCCGGTCGAGGCGGCTGAGGAGCTTGCGCGGGCGATGTGCGGGAGGCGCACGCTCGCAATCACGGGCGCGGGGGTGTCCACCGATTCCGGGCTGCCGGACTATCGGGGGCAGGGCACCACGGAGAAGCCGTCGATTACCTACGACATGTTCGTGGCCGACCCCATGTGGCAACGCTGGGTGTGGCAGCGCAATCACGAGACGTGGCGCCAGTTCGAGGCGCTAAAGCCCTCCGGTGCTCACGTTGCCATCGCCCGGTTGGAGGAGGCGGGGGCGGTGACCGGGGTTGCCACGCAAAACATCGACGGCCTGCACACCAAAGCCGGGAGCAGGAGCGTGTGGGAGCTACACGGGTCGTTCGAGCGGGTGCACTGCCTCGACTGCGGCGCCCGCTTCCCGCGCGGCGAATACGCCGCCGACCTCGAGGCACTCAACCCCGGCTGGCCGCAGTACGACCGCGACCCCGCCGTGCTCGCCACCGCCGACCGCGCCGAGGCCGAGGCCTCTACTTTCCGCGTGGCGCCCTGCCCGGTGTGCGGAGGGCTGGTCAAGCCGGATGTCGTCTTCTTCGGGGAGTCCCTGCCCGCCTCGATGGGCGACGCGATGGGCGCCGCCCGCGACTGCGAGGTTGCGCTCGTGGCCGGTTCCTCGCTCGTGGTCAGCACGGGCATGTGGATCGTACGCCAGGCCTACGCGGCCGGCGCCACGCTCGCCATCATCAACTACGGCCCCACCGCCGCCGATCCCCTCGCCGACATCCGCATCGACGCCGGAGTCTCACCCACACTAAGCGCCCTCGCCGACCTGTTGTAAACGGCGGGCGGAGGGGGACCGGCCCCTCCGCCCGCCTCCCGGCCAACCGGCACCAGCTCCCCCAGCGGGCCGGCACCCGAGCCGCTTCGAGGACCGACGTCCCAGCGTGGGCCAGCGTCGTCGTCGTGAAAACAAACAGCAGGTAAACAACACGCAACAAGGCCGAGAGGGGTTTTGGCGCATAGCGAACCGCCAATTAGTCTTGAACCGTCAGTCGTTTGCGCATGAAAGGCATGATGATGGCCGACCCCAAGGGCGCCCAAGCAAAAATCGAGCTCCCCAGTCTTCCACAAGGCGTCAGCCCCGCCACCCAACAGGAAAACAACACCCCCTGGCATCTCTTCTTCGGTGGAATGCTCGCCATCACCCTGGTCGTCTTCGCCCTGTGGTCCAAAGACTACGTAGGCAACGCCAGCTGGCTCATCCTCGGCGCCACCATCATCTTCGCCTTTTTCATGGCGTTTAACATCGGCGGCAACGACGTCGCCAACTCGTTCGGCACCTCCGTGGGCGCCGGCACACTCTCCCTCAAGCAGGCGCTCGTCATCGCCGCGATCTTCGAAGTGTCCGGCGCGGTCATCGCCGGCGGCGAGGTGACCGATACGGTCCGCTCCGGGATCGTCGACCTCAACGCGATCAGCGGACTCGACCCCCTCGAATTCGCCTACATCATGATGGCCTCCCTCCTCGGTGCCGCCACCTGGCTCCTCCTCGCCACCCGCATGGGCTGGCCCGTCTCCACCACCCACTCGATCGTGGGCGGCATCGTCGGCGCTGCCCTCGCGGTCGGCTTCATCACCGGCAAGGGCGGCTGGTCCATGGTACAATGGGGACAGGTCGGCCAAATTGCCATCTCCTGGGTGCTCTCACCCGTACTCGGCGGCATCGTCTCCTACATCCTCTTCCGTGGCATCAAGAGCTCCATCCTGAGCTACAATGAAGCCGCCGAAATTCAGCTCGAAGCCGTCCGTGCTCAAAAGAAGGAACTCAAGGCCCGCCACCGCGAACTTTTCGAGCAGATGAGCGAAAAGGATCAAAAGAGCTACACCAACGCCCTCACCCGCGACCTCGCCGCCATGCGCGAAGAAGATTGGGAAGTCGAAGACCTCGAATCCTCCTACTTCAAGGAACTCCACCAAATCCAGGTGGAGAAGGAACTCATCGAACCGCGCCGCGCCATCGAAACCTGGATCCCACTACTCGCCGCCGGCGGCTCCCTGATCATCTCCGGCATGATGCTCTTCAAGGGCCTCAAGAACCTCCACCTCGGCATGACCAACGTGGGCAACCTGCTCATCATGGGCATGATCGCGGCCGTGGTCTACATGTCGGTCTACATCTTCTCCCGCACCATGAAGAAGAAGAACCTCGAGCGCTCCACCTTCCTCCTCTTCTCCTGGATGCAGGTATTCACCGCGTCGGCCTTCGCGTTCTCGCACGGCTCGAACGACATCGCCAACGCGCTCGGCCCGTTCGTGGCCGTGCTCGACGTGCTCAAGACCGGAGCAATCGTGGAGAAGTCGACCGTGCCCGTGGCCGTCATGGTCTCGATGGGCATCGCGCTCATCGCCGGCCTGTGGTTCATCGGCCGCTACGTCATACGGACCGTCGGCTCCGGCCTCACGGAGATGCACCCGGCGTCCGGCTTCTCCGCCGAGCTGTCCGCCGCGGCCGTCGTCATGGGCGCCTCCCTGCTGGGCCTGCCCGTGTCCTCCACACACATCCTCATCGGCGCGGTGCTCGGCATCGGCATGGTCAACCGCAACACTGACTGGGGTCTCATGAAACCGATTGGCCTGGCGTGGGTGCTCACGCTGCCGGTGTCGGCGGCCATTGCGGCGGCCACGGTGTCCGTGATCCGGCTGATTTTCTAGGCCGGCAAGGGGCAACCCCATCCCTTCGTGGCCCTGCCCGGCCCGGTTGAGTGACCGCGTTTGAATTTACTGGACGAATCCGGGGCGATCTTCTTATATGAGGAGATCGCCCCGGATTCGTCCAAAATTTTTTAATGGGGCCTCTGGGAACGCGGCCGGTCGGGGGAAAAGCTATCCACGGCCAGCCCAAGAGCGCGCTGTATCCACATTTCGCCCAATCGGCGGAATCGGATTTACCGCAACAGTCCACACTTGAAGGATGTTGAACAATACCCCATCTGAACGGGGCGGGGCGCTCCGGCGGGCCGCCCCGCCCGCAACCGACGAACCCGCCTGGCTGGCAAACCCGCCAAAGTTCTTCGACCCGCCGGACTGGCACGTGCCGCCCGAGGACTGGTACCCCGAGCAGGAGAACAAGTCACCGCTGTGGACACCGCAGTCCGCTCGCAAAAAGTTTGGCCTGGTCACGCAGGCCGATCTCAAGACCATGGGCTACACCTCCCACTACGCCATTTCCAAAGCAGTCAAGGCCGGCCGGTTTCAACGCCTCAGGCATGGAGTCTATGCCCTGCCACGCGCGGATCCCGACGCGATCCGCGCGGTCAAACTCGGCGGGGCCATCGCGTGCGAAAGTGCCTGCAGGCGCTACGGCATATGGGTACCACACCAGGGCTTGCACATGGCAGTTCAGCGCAATCAGACAACATCCCGCCCGCAAGGCGTCACCATTCACAGCCAGCGCGACGCACCCAGTCTCATCCCCACTCCTCGGGAGGCGGTGGCACAAGTGCTGCGTTTTCACGATGCGGAGACCGGCCTTATGGCACTGGAGTCGGCGCTCAACAAGGGGCTGATCGAGATGGTGGAGGTGGGCAACCTGATCCAAGACCTCTCCGTCAACAAGCAGGCTGTCCTGCGGCGGGCGTCGCCATTCTCCGAGTCCGGCCTCGAGACCCGGGTGAGGCTCTTCCTCCTCTCGAACCGGGTGCACGTGCAACCACAGGTCTACATCCCGTCGGTGGGCCGAGTGGATATGGTAGCCGGCAGCTCCCTGATCCTAGAATGCAACGGCGACCTCGCCCACTCGACCAAGGAACAGCGCAACCGCGACTACATCCGGATCCAGAACGCCCGGCTACTCGGGTATGAAACGGTTTCGCTCAGCTACGCCCAGATTTTCTGGCAATGGGAGGAGACACAAGCCTATTTGCTGGCCCTCATCCGCCAACGGAGGCATCTCAAGCCGCCGATCCCACTGAGGCGTTGAAATTATCTGGACGAATCCGGGGCGATCTTCTTATATGAGGAGATCGCCCCGAATTCGTCCAAAAGTTTTTAATCGGCCGGGGCGGGTGAGGCCTCAGCAGGGGCGGGCGCCGGCTCGGCGGCGCCGGATCAGCCGGCCGAGAGGCGGCGACGCAGCTCCTCCAGGATGGGCAGGTCGGCCGGTGCCCACTCCACATCCATCAGCTCGTCGGCCCCGAGCCAGCGCACCTGCGCGTGCTCCGTCAGCCGCGGCTGACCCTCCAACCTGCACAAATACGCGTCCAGGATGACCCGGCCGAAGGAGTAGTCGTAGACTCCGCGGCCCACAAATTCCCCGACCTCCACCTCCGCCAGCAGCTCTTCGCGCACCTCGCGCGCCAGCGCCTCCCGCGGGGTCTCCCCCGGCTCGACCTTCCCGCCCGGGAACTCCCAGTACCCGGCCATGTTCTTCCCCGGCCCGCGCTGGGCCGCCAGAATCTGGGCACCGCGCCTAGCCTCGCGCCCAGCCCCCTTTCCGGCTCCCGTGCCCGCCGGGTCCGCCTCCGGGTCAGCCTCCCGCCAGAACACAGCCCCGACCACGTGAATCTCTTTCACCGTCTCCCTCTCATTCTCCGGCCCCAGCCCCCAACGGCCGGTGTCGCCGCACCCACTCGTGCTGAGCGATGGCCGCGGCGGCGGCCACGTTGAGCGAGCGCGTGGACCCAAACTGTGGGATGTACACTGCCCGCGGGCACACGGCCCGCAGCTCATCAGAGATGCCCACGGATTCTTGCCCGAACACCAGCACGGCCTTCTCGGGCAGGTCGGCGGTTTCGATGGGTTCGGTGTCGCCGGTGTTGTCCACGGCCACGAGCGTGTAGCCGACCTCCCGTGCCCAGTCCGCGAGCGCGGCCGCGTCGGGCCGGTGGTAGATGTTGAGGTACCGGTCGGTGACAAGCGCCCCGCGCCGGTTCCATTTTCTGCGCCCGACGATGTGGACGCCACCCACGTTGAATGCATTGCCTGTGCGCACGATCGACCCGATGTTGAGGTCGTGCTCGAGGTTTTCGATCGCCACATGCAGCGCCGATCTGCTCTTCTCCAGCTCGGCGTGGATCGCCTCCACGCGCCAGTAGCGGAAGCGGTCGGTGACGTTGCGCCGGTCGCCGGCGGCAAGCAACTCGGGGTCGTAACGGGGGTCGTCGGGTACCGGTTCGCCGGGGTGCTCCTCGGCCCACGGCCCGACCCCCACGATTCCCCCGATCTTCTCTCCGTTTCCCCAGGTCAGGAAGCCGTGTGGATCGTCGGTCATTTGGCCTCCCCCAGGTCAGGGGCCTCAAAGAGTGCCAGTTCCACGACGCCGTCCCCGCCCGCCGCGCCCACGTCTTCCGCTCCGGCCGCCCCAACGACGACGGCCACACCCGCCACCTTCGGTCCCTCATCCGGCCCACCAGCAGCCAGCTCCCCCGGCACCCGGGCCGAGTCAAATCCCACCACGACAACCGGCCCGTCGATCGCGGGCCGCGCCACGGCGTCGTCGATCAGGAAAGCGTCGAGGTATTGGCCGCGCGCGGCGGCGGCGTGGAGGATGGCGGTGGCGATGGCGAGCGCGAGCGGCCCCTCGCCACCGACGGCTTCGATGTTGCCGGGGCCGAGCCCGGCTTCTTCGAGTAGGTCGAGCATGGCGTGGCCGAGGAGGGGCGCGGCTTCGCGGTGGAGTGTGGCGGTGAGGGGGTCGAGTTCGCGCAGGTGGTCGGCAAGGCGCGCTTTGGGTGCGTCGTTAATGTCCATGCTCACAGCATACGACTACGGGGTGCGGAGCACGGCAACGGGGTCGCGGTGGGAGGCCCACACGGCGGGGAGGAGTCGCTTGGCTAACATGTCACTGGCCGTAATAGTACTGGGCGAGCGGCAACGCCGGGCACGCAGCGTACAGATTCCGCGCAGTCTCGCTTCCATCCACGAATCGGTTGCGGGCCGCGGGCGACCACGCGTCGCCGCTGTGCGCATCATCGAAACTGGCGATCCAGGCCTCCTTGCTGGGCGGCTCCTGGAGGAACTCCACTCCCTGAGCCTTCGCACATGGGACGAAGAAGCTGGTGTAGCACTCGTACTTGACGGCGCGTTGCTCGGGCGTTTCCTCGGGGTAGGCACGGGGTCGGGAGCGTATTCGGCGTAGCAGATCCAGAACTGCGTCCGAGTGGCGTCGCTGAGGTCTTCCCAGTGAATGCCCGGCCATCGGCCGACAGCTCGGCGGGGTATCCGGCCTCGTCAGCCCCTCGTTGCGCTGGTGGCCGGCGAGTTCCAGCTCTGAAGTCAACATTGGCACATCTGTGCCGCAGGCCACAGAGAATTTTGGGAGGCCCCGCGGTCAGGCCCCGTCACGGCCGGATAGGCCCGGCCCGGCCACCTTCCGCACGAGCGCGCGCGGCATCAGCTTCACGACGCCGGCCGCCGCCTTATAGAGAGGAGTGGGCGTGACGAGCACCCGGCCACGCCGGGCCGCCGCGAGCGCCGCGCCGACCACCTGGGCGGGCTGGGCGAAGACGACGTCGGGCCACTGGCTGGAGTCGACGTGGGAGCGTTCGTGGAACTCGGTGCGGATGAGGCCGGGGGTGACGGCGGTGGCAGTGACGCCGGTGCCGGCGAGCTCGGCGGCGAGCCCCTCGGTGAACGTGCGCACCCAGGCTTTGTGCGCCGAGTAGGTGCCTTGCGCGGTGAGGGCTGTCATGGAGGAGACGTTGATGATGGCACCGCGGCCACGGGCCTTCATGGACGCGGCCGCGGCGTGCGACAGGACGAGCACGGCCCTCACCATGACGTCCAGCCCGGCGAGCTCCCGCTCGAGCGAGCCGCCCACGAAGTCCTGCCCGAGCCCGAATCCCGCGTTGTTGACCACCAGCGCCACCGACGACGACGTTATCCGCGCCGCGACCCGACCCACGGCGTCGTGATCGGCGAGGTCGGCGGGGAGGACCTCCACGCGTACCCCGAACTCGGCGCGCAGCTGCCCCGCCACGTCCTCGAGGCAGGAGGCGTTGCGGGCGACGAGGATGAGGTCGTGGCCGGAGGCGGCGAGCTGGCGGGCGAATTCGCGGCCGAGGCCGGCGGAGGCGCCGGTGATGAGTGCGGTGGTCATGGGTTGAGTCTAGCGGGAGAAAAACTTGTCGGAGGCTCACTGTAGGCTGGGGTCATGAAGTTAGCGACATGGAATATCAACTCGGTTCGCGCCCGCGCGGACCGCGCCGTGGAGGTGCTCGCGCGCCATGACCTGGACGTGCTCGCCCTGCAGGAAATCAAATGCAAGCCTGAGCAGTTCCCCCTCGAACCCTTCCGCGAGGCGGGCTACGAGGTGGCGTTGCACGGCCTCAATCAGTGGAACGGCGTGGCAATCGTGTCGCGGGTGGGGCTGGAGGGCGTGCGCACGGCGTTCCCCGGCCAACCCGGCTTTGCCAAGGGCGCGCCCAGCGAAGGGCTGTTCATTGCCGGCGACGTCGAAGCCCGGGCTCTCGGCACCACCTGCGGCAGCACTGGGCTCAGCTCAGGCGTGGAGGTCTGGAGCCTGTACGTTCCCAACGGGCGGGCTGTTGGAGACCCTCACTATCACTACAAGCTGGCATGGCTGGCTGCGCTGAAAGACGCGATGGCCGCCCGGCTGGTGGAGGATCCGGAGGCGAAGATCGCCCTGGTCGGGGACTGGAACGTCATTCCCACCGATGCGGATGTGTGGGACACGAGCGCCACCGGCGGCCTGTACCTGAGTGAGCCGGAGCGGGAGGCGTTCTTCGCGTTCGAGCAGGCGGGATTCGTGGAGGTCACGCGGGGTCGGGTCACGAATTACACGTTCTGGGACTACCAGCAACTGCGCTTCCCCAAGAACGAGGGGATGCGGATCGACTACATCTATGCCTCACCGACCTTGGCGGGCACCGTCACCTCCGCCGCGATCGACCGGGATGAACGCAAGGGAAAGGGGGCCTCGGACCACGTGCCCGTCATCGTAGAGTTCGCGCTGTAGCGGACGTAGCTGCGCGGCCAGCGCGCTACAGCTGCACCATTTCGTCGGTGAGGACCGGCCAGTATTGGATATGCTCTTTGTCGAAGTCTTTGACGCCGAGGAAGGCGCCACCCTTGCCCTGGGACAGGTCCATATAGAAGAACGAACCAGACATTCCGAAGTGTCCCACCACGTGATGGGAGAAGTGGGGGCCGGTCCAGTGCGGCTCGAGGGGGTTACGGATGGAAAAGCCGAGCCCCCACGGGCGGTTCTGTGAGCGCCCGTACCCGGGCGTGATCCCGCCGATCCCTGGGAACTGCACCTGGAAGGCTTTTTCGGCGAGGTCGCGGGGGATGAGCGTGGGGCGCAGGATCTCGCGCCCGAAGCGGACCAGGCAGTTCGCCGCGCCCGTGCCGGAGTGGGCTATTGAGCCGACGATCCGGGCGGAGGTCATCCCGAGCGGGTCGAGTACCTCGGCCTGGATCCAGTCCTGGATCGACATGCCGATGTACTTCTCGGCCTCCTCGCCCATGACGTCGAAGCCGTAGTTGGAGTAGATGCGGCGTCGGCCGGGCTTGGCGATGGGCTCGCCGGGTTCGGCGGGCAGGCCGGAGGCGTGTGCGAGCAGGTGGCGGAACGTTGAGCCCTCTGGGCCGGCGGGGGTGTCGAGCTCGAACTTGCCCTGCGCGATCGCCACCAGGATCCCCCACGCGGCAATCGGTTTGGTCACCGACATGTATCGGTAGATCTTCGTCGGGTCGCCCACGGCAAGCTTGACGTCGTGGGCGTCGAAGGCCACGTACGTGTGCTCGAAGTCGAACTTGTCTGCGGGAAGAGGCTCGGTGATCATGCTTCCACTCTGGCACAAAGCCGGCCGCACTGCAGGCGGCAGGTGAGTTTCGGCGTCGTGAACGAAAGTGGTTACTATGGACACATGGACGAGACATCGCGGTTGAGCTCCTTGGCGGACGGCGTTCGTTTTGAACGCTCGCCCGATCCACTTCTTTCCTTGCGCACGGCCCCTGGCCCCGATTTGTACGCGCCGGGTAACCTGGGCGAGTTCGCGCGCGGCTTCAGCCCGGCCGAGGCCCGCCTTCGTCACGATGCCGCCCTGCGGGCTCACCCGTCTTTCGGCGCCGGCCTCCTCCTCGCCCCTCAAGCCCCGAGCGATCACAAGAGCCACCACACGGCGATCCTGTCGCGTAACCGTTGGGTGGCGATCGTCCTCGCTCTCCTGTTTGGCACGCTCGGCGCCCACAACTTCTACCTGGGCCGCACGAGCCGCGCGGCGGTGAACGTTCTGGTGTGGTTTGCTGGCACGCTGGGCATGACCGCCACCGGGTCGATTTTCATGATGCTACCGATCATTGCCCTCGTGTTGGTCGAGTGCTGGCAGATCGCGCGCCGCACGGGTGACTACGCCGATCTTCCCTAACCACTGACACCCCGCCCCTCCGCACCCCGCCGCGCACCGGCGCCTGCCCGGGCGCTAGGCTGGGGGCATGCATTACGACCTCCTGATCCTTGGTTCCGGTTCGGCCAACACCATCCCCGGCCCTGAATTCGCAGGCCAGCGCATCGCGCTCGTGGAAGAAGGAGTGTTCGGTGGCACGTGCCTGAACGTGGGATGCATCCCCACCAAAATGTTCGTCCACACCGCCAACGTGGCGCGCCAAGCCGCCGGCGCGGGGCACCTCGGCGTCGACCTCCGCCTCGATGGCGTGGACTGGCCCGCCATCCGCGAACGCATCTTCGGCCGTATCGACCCGATCTCCGCCGCTGGCAAGGACTACCGGGAGAATAATCCGGATAACGCCAACCTCACGCTCTACACAGGGCATGCCACGTTCGTCGCGCCAAAGACCGTGCAGATCACCCTGGCCGAGGGCTCCGAGAGCCCGGCAGGCGCAGAGGGCCAGCCCGGCGCCCGCACGATGACCGTGAGCGCGGACCGAGTGGTCGTCGCCACCGGATCGCGGCCCGCCATGCCGGACGTGGCCGGGTTGGACGGCGTCGGCTCGCTCGATAACGCGAGCATCATGCGCCTGGAGGAGCTACCCGCGTCGTTGCTCGTGCTCGGCTCGGGCTACATCGCGGCCGAGATGGCTGACGTGTTCAGCGCGTTGGGCGTGGACGTGACCGCGGTGGCACGCGGGCAGCGGATGCTGCGCCAGCTCGACTTCGACATCTCCCGCGCCTACACCAATTCGGTCGGCTACCGGCTTGTCACCGGCTTCCAGGCCACCTCCGCCGCGCGCGAGGGCGGGATGGTCCGCCTCACTGGCACGCGCGGGGGCGAGGAGATCACGCTCGAGGCCGAGCAAATCCTCGTGGCCACCGGCCGCATCCCCAACGCCGACACCCTCAACCCCGCCGCCGCAGGAATCGCCGTGGAGGGTGGGCGGATCTGCGCCGACACCTACCAGCGCGCCCTCGGCCACGACGGCCGGCCGCTCGACGGGGTCTTCACCCTCGGCGACGTCTCCTCCCCCTACATGCTCAAGCACGTCGCCAACCACGAGGCCCGCGTGGTGCGGCACAACCTGCTCCACCCCGACGCGATGATCGAGTCCGTTCACGACGCCGTCCCCGCCGCCGTCTTCTCCCACCCGCAGATCGCGACCGTGGGGATGACGGAGGAGGAGGCCCGGAAGTCGGGCAAGGATTACGTGGTGGGCGTGCAGAAGTACGCGGACATCGCCTACGGGTGGGCCATGGAGGACACCACGAACTTCTGCAAGATCATCGCCGAACGCGGCAGCACTCGGATCCTCGGCTGCCACATCATCGGCCCGCAGGCGCCCACCCTCATCCAGGTGATCGTGCAGGCGATGGCCACCGGCCAGAGTGCCGCCGACATCGCCCGCACCCAGTACTGGATCCACCCGGCGATGCCGGAGCTGGTGGAAAACGCGCTGCTGCAGGTCGTCTAGGGGCGGGCGGCCGGCTTCGGCGTCAACACCAGGCGGTGGACGGGCGTGCCCTCAACCATGGAGGTGTCGAGGTCGGCGGAATCGACCAGCACGGTGTCGCCGTCCTGCACCTGCCCGGACAGCATGAGTCGGGCCAGCTGGTCGCCGATCTCGCGCTGGATGAGCCGGCGTAGTGGGCGGGCGCCGTAGGCCGGGTCGTAGCCCTCCATGGCGAGCACCGACTTCGCCGCCTCCGTCACCTCCAGCGTGATCCGGCGCGAGGCCAGGCGTGCCATCATCTGCCCGATCTGCAGGTCCACGATCTGTGCGATCTCGGTGATGGTCAGCGGGTCGAACACGATGATGTCGTCCAGACGGTTGAGGAACTCGGGCTTGAAGTGCGCCCGCACCCCCGCCAACACCGACTCCTTGCGCGCCTGCTCATCGAGCGATTCGTCCATGAGGAACTGCGAGCCGATGTTCGAGGTGAGGATGAGGATCGTGTTGCGGAAATCCACCGTGCGGCCCTGGCCGTCAGTCAGCCGGCCGTCGTCGAGCACCTGAAGCAGGATGTCGAAGACCTCCGGGTGTGCCTTTTCCACCTCGTCCAGGAGCACCACACCGTAGGGCCGGCGCCGCACCGCCTCCGTCAGCTGGCCGCCCTCCTCGTAGCCGACGTATCCCGGAGGGGCGCCCACCAGGCGCGCCACCGAGTGCTTCTCCGAGTACTCCGACATGTCGATACGGACCATCGCCCGCTCGTCGTCGAAAAGGAAGTCCGCGAGTGCCTTCGCCAGCTCCGTCTTGCCCACGCCCGTGGGGCCGAGGAACATGAAGGAACCCGTGGGCCGGTTCGGGTCCGCGACCCCTGCCCGCGAGCGGCGCACCGCGTCCGAGATCGACACGACGGCGGCCCGCTGGCCGATCAGGCGCTCGCCGATGTGGTCCTCCATGGTGAGGAGCTTTTCGGTTTCGCCCTGCATGAGCCGGCCCACCGGGATGCCCGTCCAGGCGGCCACCACCTCAGCGATCCCGTCCGCGTCCACGCGCTCCGCGATCATCGGGGCGCTACGATCCTCGCTGCGCTCTGCCGCCTCGCCGGCCTCGATCTGCTCCATGACCTGCGGGATATCGCCGTTTTGGATGCGGCCGGCCTCCTCGTAGCGGCCCTCGCGGATCGCCTTCTCCAGCTCGGTGCGCAGCTCGTCCAGGCGCACGCGCAGCTCGCCCACCTTGTTCCGGCCGGCCTTCTCCGACTCCCAGCGGGCGTTGAGCGCGGCGAGCTCCTCCGACTTGTCGGCCAGCTCCGCCTCGATGCGATCAAGGCGATCGGCGGCCGCGGCGTCGTCGTCCTCCTCCGTATCCTCGAGGTAAGACTTTTCCATCGTAAGTCGATCCACCTGGCGCTGAAGCACGTCGATCTCCTCCGGTGAGGAGTCGAGCTCCATGCGCAAGCGGGAGGCCGCCTCGTCGACCAGGTCGATCGCCTTGTCCGGTAGCTGGCGGCCCGAGATGTAGCGGTCCGAAAGCGTAGCCGCGGCCACGAGGGCGCCGTCGGAAATCGTCACCTTGTGATGCGCCTCGTACTTGGGCGCAATGCCGCGCAGGATCGCCACCGTGTCCTCCACCGACGGCTCACCCACGTAGATCTGCTGGAAGCGGCGCTCGAGCGCCGGGTCCTTCTCGATGTGCTCGCGGTACTCGTCCAGCGTGGTGGCACCCACCAGGCGCAGCTCGCCACGGGCCAGCATCGGCTTGAGCATGTTTCCGGCATCCATCGAGGAATCCCCGCCCGCGCCGGCGCCGACCACCGTGTGGAGCTCGTCGATGAACGTGACCACCTCGCCGTCGGAATCCTTGATCTCCGCCAGCACTGCCTTGAAACGCTCCTCGAACTCGCCGCGGTACTTCGCGCCCGCGAGCATGCCCGCGATGTCCAGCGAGATGAGGCGCTTGCCGCGCAGGGATTCGGGCACGTCGCCGTCCACGATCCGCTGGGCCAGGCCCTCGACGACGGCGGTCTTGCCCACGCCCGGTTCTCCGATGAGGACGGGGTTATTCTTCGTACGGCGAGAGAGGACTTGGACGACGCGGCGGATTTCGGCGTCGCGGCCGATCACCGGGTCAAGCTTGCCGTCGCGCGCCGCGGCCGTCAGGTCCGTGCCGTACTTTTCGAGCGCCTGGAAGGTGCCCTCCGGGTCCGGGGAATCCACCTTGCGGTTGCCGCGTACCGTGGGCAGGGCGGCCATGAGCTGGTCATGCCCCGCGCCCGCAGCGCGCAGGATCTCCCCCGCCGAGCTCTGGTTCGCGGAGAGCGCGAGCAGCAGGTGCTCGGTGGAAATGTAGGAATCGCCGAGCGCGGCCGCCTCCTTGCCAGCGTCCGCCAGCACGAGCGACGTGTTGCGCGAGGCCTGCGGCTGAGCGTTCGAGCCCGTCACCCCCGGGAGAGTGGCAAGCTGGGCGCGCGTGCGCTCCGCGATGTCCGCCGGGCTGGCGCCCACCGCCTCCAAGAGCACGTTCGCGATGCCTCCCTTCTGCGCGAGCAGGGCGGCCAAGATGTGGGTTGGTTCGAGTTGCGGGTTACCCGCCTGAGTGGCAGAAGTGAGCGCGTCCGCGATCGCTTCCTGCGACTTGGTCGTGAGCTTGTCCATGAGACCTCCAAATATTCCTTCGGTTGTTGGCGGGATTCCGGGGTCTTTAACCGGCTCCGGTAGCCACCTCCAACATCAACTAAGTTGAGTGTATCGCGCTCAAGTTCGTGCGTCTAGAGGGAGGTGTCCTTTTCCCTGCCGCTTACGTCACCCCTAGACTGGAGTCATGCCAGAAGGACATTCCATCCACCGCCTCGCACTCGTGCTAACCGAGCTCTTCGCCGGGAAGGTCGTGCGCGCGAGTTCCCCGCAGGGGCGATTCGCCGCCGGCGCCGAGATCCTCGACCGTGCCCTCATCCTCCCCGCCCAAGCTTGGGGCAAGCACCTTTTCGTGCCGTTCGTGCCCGAGGACTGCGCCAACGCCACCGTCCCTTCCCTCACCGAACCAGCCCCCAACTCCCTCTGGCTCCACGTTCACCTCGGGCTGTACGGCCGGTGGGTGTTCAACGGCGATCCCGACTTCCTCTCCTCGAAGCTCCTCGGCGCTCCCCACATCCTCATCGGTGAGGCGGTGACCGAGCTTCCGGCGGCCGCGGATGTGGCCGGTACCGGATGTCCCGCGGCTGGCGAGTCGGACCCGTCCGCGGCGTCCGAACCCTGGCGCCCGCCAGCTCCCCGCGGCGCGGTCCGGCTTCGCCTCCTCACCAACCGAGGTTCGGCCGACCTGTCGGGCCCGAACCAGTGCGCCATCAAGACGGGAGCCGAGGTGGCCGCCGTCGTCGGCAAGCTCGGGCCGGACCCGCTACGTAACGCGCCCGGGGACCGCGACCTCTTCATTGAGCTCGTGCGCCGACGGCGATCGCCGGTGGGAGCGCTGGTCATGGATCAGTCAGTGGCGGCCGGACCGGGCAATATCTACCGCGCCGAGTCCCTGTTCCGCACGGGGATCCACCCGTACCGCGTGGGCGCAAGGGTCGGGGCGGGCAGGCTCGCCGACCTCTGGGACGACCTCGTGGTTCTCATGGACGACGGCCTGGTGCGCGGGACGATCCACACCGTCGATCCCGAGCTCGCACCCGCCGAGCCCCTCCCCGGCGACCCCGAGGCCTCCCGTTTCGCGGTCTACCACCGGCAGGGGCGGGCCTGCCTGCGCTGCGGGGCCACCGTGCGCGAGGCGGACATGCAGGGCCGGCGCCTGTTCTGGTGCCCGGGCTGCCAGCGCTAGCCGGGGCTCTTCACCGTGGGCGCAATTCTCCCTTTTCCTCGCTCCGACCATCCGATAAACTGCGGGTAGCCGGGGAAGCCGGCGTCACCGAAGAGAGGGGAGGACCACATGGGTATTTTTGATAAGGCCAAGGAAATGCTCAATAGCGACCAGGCAGAGGAGTACTCGGACAAGGCCCTCGACCAGGCAGAGAAGTTTGCCAAGGACAAGGCTGGCGCCGAGCACGCCAACAAGATTGAGAAGGTCCGTGACGAGCTCGATGCCCGCGTGGGCAACGAGAGCTCGAGTGCGGCTCAGTCCCCGGTTGTGGATGAGTCATAAAACCCCTTAGCCGGGTGGGGCGCTGACCAGCGGGTCAGCGCCCCACTTTTATGCCCGGGACTTTATGCGCGGGTACTCTTATGCCCGCGGGCCGAGCTCGAGTGCGGCGACGTCCAGAAGCCAGGGCTCGCGTGGGATGACCTCGGGGGCGAGGTCGGCGAGGTCGGCGTCGGCGGGCAGACCCAACGATTCGAGGAGCAGCGCGCGGACCGATCGGGGGTCCCAGCCGAAGGCGGCGAGGTCGGTGAGGGTAACGGCGCCGTCGCGCTTGGCCAGCCGCACCCCGTCGAGGTTGAGCACGAGGGGCACGTGAATGTACTCGGGGGTCTCGTAGCCGAGTAGGCGCTGAAGGTAGACCTGGCGCGGGGTGGAGGGAAGGAGATCGTCGGCGCGGACGATCTGCGTGACGCCGAAGTCCCCGTCATCCACCACAGAGACGAAGTTATAGGAGTAGGCGCCGTCGCCGCGGCGAATCACGAAGTCGTCAACGGCGCCGGTGTAGCGGCCGGCCAGCCGGTCGATGACCTCGAGCTCGTCTACCTCGGCGCGGAGTCGGTAGGCCGGGCCGCGGTACATTCCGGCGAGCTTGGCACGGCCCTCCTCACGCTCGGCCTCGGTGAGGTCACGGCACGTGCCGGCGTAGCAGCCGGGCGGCCGGTGAGGAGCGGAGGCCACGTCGGCCAGTTCGCGGCGGGTGCAATAGCACTCGTAGAGCAGGCCGCGCGCGATGAGCTCGGCGAAGATCTGCTCGTATCGGTCGATGCGGGTGGACTGGTGGAGGACGTCACCGTCCCAGTCGACGCCGATCGCGTCGAGGTCTGCGAGCTGGCGATCATAATACTGCGGCCGTGACCGATCGTCGAGGTCCTCCATGCGCATGTGAAAGCCCAGCCCCTCGCGGCGGGCAAAAGCCCAGGCCAGAAGAGCGGTTCGCAGGTTTCCCAGATGGAGATCGCCCGTGGGCGAGGGTGCATAGCGGCCGGTCACGGCGACAGTCTACCCTGCTCACACTCGGCCCGGCGCCGGGTGGGATCCCCTCCCCCAGGCGGATTGTTGACACAACTCGTGAATCTGGGGCCACCCGGGTTCCTCTAGGGATCGGTAGCCGGTATATTCACGAGTTCTGTCGGACCGGGCGCAGGGGCATGGGGTGGGCCCCGGAAGAGCAGTT
>NZ_KV793247.1:0-8530 GCF_001808405.1 Trueperella sp. HMSC08B05
TCACCGTCCACCGGAATCATGACACCCCAAAGGACTTGTCGTGGTGTGTCGTTGAGCTCGTTTTGCACCCAGGCGACGTGCTCGGGGGTGACTTCGGCGAAGTCGGTGCCCTTTTTGTAGAAACGGCGGCGGATCTCACCGTTGGTGTTCTCGTTGGTCGGCCGCTGCCACGGCGCGTGCGGATCGCAAAAGTACACCTCGCAGCCGTCTTTGATGCGCACACGTGCGGTTTCAGCCATTTCCACGCCTTGATCCCAGGTGATGGTCTTGAGCTGTTCAGCGTTGAGGTCTTTGACCATCTGCTGGATCGTTTCAATCACCGTCATCGATGTGTGTTCGGTGGGCAGATGACCAAGCAGGGTGTAGCGGCTGGTGCGCTCCACCAGGGTAATCAGCGCGCTTTTGCCGCCGGTGCCGATGACAAGATCGCCTTCCCAGTGCCCGGGGATTGCCCGGTCGTCAGCCTCTGGGCTGCGCTTGGTGATTTCAGCGCCTTTGATCCACGGCTTACCGGTGAGCACACCGGCATTACGGGGCCGGGCTTTTCGCCGCTTGCCGCCGCGGATGAGCACATCTTGGGTCTTCATCACCGCTTCAAGCTCGGCGCGCAAGCTGCCTTTGCCCTGGATGTACAAGGCACTGTAGATCGCTTCGTGGGAAATACGCATGCTTTCATCATCGGCGAAAGCATGCTGAAGCCACACACTGATGCGCCCGGGCGACCACCGGCGGGCAAGACACGTCACCACCACAGCACGAAGTGCCGGGTTGTCGTCGAGCTTGCGCACCTTCGGCCGATGCGCACGCGCCTTGGCGCCCAGGCCGGCTTGCCGGGCGTTGTAGTACACCGTGGCCTCACCGTCTTCGCCGGGAACTTCCCACCCGTTGCGGGCGATTTCCCGGCTGATCACGCTATGGTGGCGCCCCAGAAGTGCTCCGATCTGTCTGGCTGACATTCCCTGGTTGCACCCATGTTGGATCGTCAGGCGGTCTTCATACGACAGTCGGACCCCGCAGCCGACTTTCACACGGTCCTCGGCATAGTCGGCAGGCGCGTGACCTGCCTGTGTTTTCATTGGTGCTGGCACGGAATCAACTTTGCTGTGTGCAGGTGGTTTTACCGTGCAAGCCTCCGGCGTGTCCGCGCGCTGTGACGCATCACGGTTTCCGCCCGCCTTCTCCTGGCGTGCTTGCTGCACCCAGCGATACACCGAATTCGCAGACCGGTCGAACGCCGCCGCAACCTTGTCAACCGGCTCACCAGCCAGCACCCGTGCGACCGCGTCAGCTTTCTGCTGCGGGGTGATGCGGGGCTTTTGCTGCAGTTCGGTCAGCACGCCGACTTTCGCCAACCGCTGGTACAACGCCCCTGGTGACATGCCTAACGTCGCAGCCGCATCCGGTACCGACATACCTGAAGCCACCAGCGCCACCGCCTCGTCGATGAGCTGGTCGCGCTGAAGCGCCAACGCCTTCATCGGTGGGAGTGCGCCTGCTTGCTTGACCCATTCATAAACCGTGGCCTCTGCCACACCGGCATCACGAGCAATCTCGCCGACATCATCGCCTGCAACAAGCCGCGCCACAGAAGTAGCCTTCACATCTTTCGGAGTCCAACGACCAGCCACAACAACCTCCAAGTCGAGGTGGCGCATTCACCCACTGACAACTCCATGTATCCCCACTATCTATTTTTTCCGTTTTTCGGAGTACATCGGGAGCTACAACTGCGGACCAGCTCTGTGTGAACTAGATGAGAAGGCGCAGCAGCGAATCATCGACGCTGGACAGTTGGTGCTGCGGGCACGCGAGCGGCACCCCCAGCGGTCACTCGCGGAGCACTACAACCCGTTATCGATGGACCCAATTCTGCTCAAGGCCCACAACAACTTGGACCGGGAAGTCGATAAGGCTTTCGATGTGGCACGCAAACTCACCAACGAGCGCCAGCGCCAGGAGCTACTGTTCGCCAGCTACGGGGAGTTGGCGAGGGGCTATGTCTCCTCGCTTTCATCAAAATCGAAACCACCAGCAGGGTCGTTCCCCGTGCGGGTGATTTTGATCGGTCCCGCTGCTGGGTGTAGAACCCTGTCGCTGGCAACGCCGGGAACTATGACTGTGCCCGACGAGAACACGTCACTGCCATAACGCGGCTCACGGTAGACGAACATGGGTCGTTCACTACTACTGGTGGATTTCGGTTTTGGTGGTGGGGGGATTACCGCCGCCGGCCTCGATTTTTCCGTTGAGGAGGGCGTTGACTACTTCCCGATTGTGAAATGGGCCGATGGCGCGGTGAAGAGGAACCAGTCACCTGGAAGAGATCGATCCAGTCGCTGGTGTGCAATCTGGGAGGTAGGGTTGCGGGGTCGATTCCTCGCGAGCGCAACCATGATTGTGTCTCTGAACGTGATGAAAACAACCCTGCCCTTCGGAGAATTTCCCCTATCCCGCGTCCCCGGGCGGTGAAAACGGTGTGCACCATCGCCTGAAAGGCTTTGCGTTGCTCTATCGGGATCTTCGGGTCACCCACCCGGCGGATCACTAAGATCCCCCCGTCAACGTTTGGCTGTGGCCGGAAAGCAGACCTTGGTACTCGGGAACCAAGGTGAAACGTGAACCATGGGGACCACTGAGCTGTCATCATCGTGCTTGCACCTACCCCGGCCCGGCGGCGAGCGACTTCCCACTGCATGAGGAGTACAGCGGCAGTCCATGCCGGCGCATGCAACAACTTTCGAAGAATGGCAGTGGTGAGGTGAAAGGGAATGTTTCCCACAATGACGCAGGGAGTGGCGGGTAACGGGAAGTTGAGGAAATCATCATGGACCACTTCGACCGACGCCGAGGCGGTCTTTTTTGTGAGTTTGGCAGCTAGTTTTGCGTCTACCTCAACTGCCGTTATTGCCCTCCCCAAGTGGGATATCGGGTGAGTGAGGGCACCGCTTCCTGGCCCGATCTCAATGATGGGGCCGGAGGTTTGTTTTACAAGATCGACGATGGAGTTGATGATCTTGTGGTCTGTGAGAAAATTTTGGCCATGTTCGTGACGGCCGTATCCGTATGTAGACATCAGGTGTGCTCCGTGGAGTTGAAACGGAGCCGGGCATGGCAAATGGCCGCCCGGCTAAAGGACCGGAGCGGTTTCTAACCTGCGGGAGGGAGAAAACCGCCTTAGCGGCTGGTGAGCGGCCGCATGAAAACGGAACCTGAAATCAACATGGGCCTATCGTATCCAATTAATTTCGCAGGGTCCAATACGGTGAGAAAGAAGACAACCGCACCGCAACAGTGCAAGACCTCTCTGGATTGGAATTTAATTGAACATGGGTTTGGGGTACGACGCGCCCTACTCGGAGTGGCACGGACACTACGGCTGCGCGCCCACACACACAACAGTAAAGAGCTCGGCAATGCACAGACACGTAACGAGAGCGCCACAAATGTATGTACGTTTAAGTTACAGCATCGACACTGACGCTCCACATGGAGGGACGGCCGCAGCCCTGCAGCAAGCACACGGCAGGGTGTCTGCTTCGGGCGACGTGAAATTACGCAGAAAAATACGAAACACATCACCGCAGGTCACGGTAGGTATTTGCGGGTCATTTCGTAATCTCGTAAACGAAAAGAACAAAACTACGAAACACAAAAACATACGTTGAGCAGCGTAAATGGTTTTCGTTTCGTAATTTTTCCACTTTTTGAAGAAAATCTAAATAAGAAGAGACACCTTGATTGCGATTGTGTCCCGTGTCACATAGCTGCAACCCCTGCAGCGTGCCCTCAACGAGGACGCTCTGTGTCGTAGACATGTGCCTGCAATGCGTGTCTGTGTCTCTCTCTTAAAAGGTTTGGGTCGAAATACCGCAAAATTACGAAACACCGCCGAAATGTGACGTGTCTATGCAGGTCACAGCGTTATCGCGTGTTTCGTAATTTGGTTTTCCGATTTTCGTAGTTCTACGAAACCGCAGGTAGAGCGTTTCGTAATTTTTTCGTATTTTGATCGGCAAATTACGAAACGAGGTCAAAACTACGAAACGAGCACACTATAGACGTGTCACAGGTCACAAAAAGGCGCGCCCCTTGCGTGTCACCATGCCGCCACACAACAGCTGCCCCACCACAACACCCCAGCCGTGCCACGTGGCGTGTAGAAACGTGCTCGGTTCGATTCGTAAAGATTAGGTCGCAGGCTATTGTGCGCGACGCATAAGTTCCGTACGATGGCCCCCAGACCGTATGTGGCGTTTTAATTCGTTTTTGGTTTAGCCAGCCGCATACGGGGGATAACCCCGAGGATAATTCATAAAGAGACAGCCTCTCGACCGTGATAGGCGCGGTTCCTCCGACGAGATAGACCGGTCGGCAACGGCATTGCCAACCACAAAAGCGGTCAGGTAGGGAGTAAGCGCTCCCGTAAAGCGATGGGACGGCAGACCACCGTTCTAGCGAGTTGAGCACGGCACTCCAAGCCGCCTGAATAGCAAGCCGGTAAAGCACCCCGCTCCGGGACAGATCAATCTGCCCAGGAGCGTTTTTCTATGTCCGAAAAGGACACGACTACCGCCGTCGCGCCACGCTTTTACACGCTGCAGGAACTCGCCGATCTCGGCGTCGGCTCCGAGTCCACGTTGCGAAAAGCTATTAAAGAGGGCCGTCTTTCATTCCACCGTTTCGGCACCGCCTATCGGATTCGCCAAGACGATCTCGACGCCTACCTCGCGGCCGCACGCCGCCCTGCCCCGCAGCTATTCGACGGCTTCGTCGATGCCGTCGTGAATGCAGCGCCCCAACTGACAGATGAGCAGCGCCAGCAGCTCGTCACGGTGCTGGGCGGTGTGAAGCACTAATGCGGACAAACCCGCCTACGACGAGATCCCGCCGCTTAGCTCAGCTAGTCAGGCTGGGTCTTGAACTGAGTGCGAGGGCTGATGGGTGATGGCCGTGCTACTACACACGCGCGCTCCACCGTCGTGCCCCGAGTCCAAATAAACAGTTCATTCAACCAAGGAGAACAAACCATGTCTTTCAGAGACGATTACGCAGCAGCGCTGCGCGATGAGCAGCAAGCAAAAGATACCGTGAACGAGGCGCGCCGTGCACACAAAGCGACAAAGGAGCGCCTTGCGCAGTTGCGCAAGTATGCCGAAGAGTTCGAGGTGAATCTCGACGGTGACAAGTCCGCCAGCACCGAAGGGGACAGCGATACACCTGAGAACGGTGACGGCGACACGCCTGAGAGCACCGAGGGCAGTAAGCCGAAGCGGCATCTAGAAGTTGTACCCGACTAACCCTTTAGCCGTACACGCAATCACCTCATGTGTGTACGGCCACGCGGCGTGACGACGTACAGCCGTCACGTTTGATGTCGCCACACACCCCGCTCGCAAGGGCGGGGTTTTCGCGTGTGTGCGGGTGGCTGCGGCACCGCTACACGTGACACTGTCACGATGCTTGCGCCGGTGTTGGCGACGGGGCATATAAGCACCTGCCCCGTCGCCTGGATCATCCGCCACATGGCTGGCGGTATGTCGCGCTGCTGTCATGCGCGGTTCCGGCCGGCATAGTTTCGTGTGGATGTGAAATATGCCGAAGACGGGGCCGTGGGTGCAGCAAAGACAGCAGCGTGGACAGAGCAGATTTCAGCAACAGTCATGTTGCTGAAGTTGTGACCGCGACGGCAGATGGTATGCGGCGGACGCCGCATTATGCCGCGTCGGTAGAAACGCCAATATCCATCTCGGCAGGCTTGCCGTGATGGAGCGTTTCGTGATGACCCAACCACGACACATCGATGCTGGCATATCCGATTACATATCGACGGGATATATCGGATTGTCAGCAGTGTCGTGACGTAAAGCATGGGTCATCACATAAGGTGCAGCGCCAGCTGCACTATTGGGCACCTTGACCGGAGCGTAAGCGGAGGGAAAGGTAGACCCAGCCAGACCGAGCGAGCGAGGTCTGAGTCTGGGGCTATAAGGGGCGGCGCGCCAGCGCCGGGCAGCGGGTTATGCGAGCGCCAGCGAGTAGTAATACCCGGTGCAGTGCCTCGGCTATGCCGAGCGCCGGAGCGCAGCGGAGGCGTCGCACCCCCTTATGCCCTTTTCCCCCTTCTACCCCTATAACGACAAACTCATAGGGGTTTTGACACAGAAGGGGGCTGCGACCTGCGTGTTTCGGGTCTTTACGTGGTCTTCGACCCTTACCCGAAACGGCCCGTTGATGCGCGAAGCGCACATGGTGCCTACGCAAAACCTGCAGGTCGCCACGCTGCGCGCACCACATGCGGCGTCAGCCGTTGTATGTCGGTCTTAAAGTAAGGGCCGATGACGGGTGGAAACGCCGCTTGCGGCGTCTTCCCGCGTCATCGAGACACCTGCAGCGAGCTTGCGAGCAAAAGGTGTCTAACCGAACGGCAAGACCGACATCGCCTACGTGGTGCGCACAGCCACACCCTGCACCGTGACACCGCCGTTAGGCGGTCATTGCAGGGTGGTTACAATCCCGCAGCGAGCCATCCGCCGCCAGGCGGTGTTGATGCTGCTGCGGGTGTTGAGACACGGGCCTGATTAATACACTCCATATCGGCCCGTGCAACAAGCACACTATCGGTGCAGACGTATCACGCTCGCGGCGGCCATATGCGCGTAAGCCGCATGTAACGGACACCGCCAGCGACGTGTGTTTCGCGAGCGCCCGCTCGCAGCAGATCCAGCGGCAGCTGCTGACACAGATACATAGCGCCGCGACTCGATTGGTTCATCTTTGTGGCAGCGGCTGTACGGCCCTGTGGCGGCCGTAGACGCCTCGGATGGACGGAGTGCGCGTGCAGAAGAACAGTTTCGAGACGTCGCTGTTCGTCGTGTATCTGCCGAAGTCGATGTGCAAGGAGATCCCCGACTACTACACCAGTGAGGGGGGACGGGCGCGAAGTGAAACGTCCGCGCTATGTCGCCCGCGACTCCGAAGAAGCAAAGAAGTACCCCGAAGAGTCAATGCGTTGGCTCGCCGAGAACTTCATTCCCGGCGGTATCGACGCAGTCGCTGGCGGTGATATGAACTTCGACGAATCAACGCCACACATCCAGTTCCAGGCGGATACGTTCTCACCGAAGCCCGAAGATCCCGACAAGCTCCGTTGCCGCCCCGGCATCGCGTACAACACTGACACCTCAGTGCGGTACACATCCGGCCCGAAGAAGGGCAAGCAGATCTCGGGTAACCAGAAGTTCATCGACGCGCAACGGGGCCTGCGCGAACACATGCACTCGCTCGGCTATCCGGTGGAACTAGAAGTCTCCGAACGTCATGACGAGTCACTCAACCTCGACCGCTACACCGAGCAACAAGACCGGGAGCGCGATCTCGCCAAGCGCGAGGATGATGTGGAAGTCAAGAAGCGATCCGTGCAGCGCGACATGGACGCAATTGATCGTGACCGCGAGCAGGCTGCTAAGGAACTTGAACAGGCGCAAGAAGCCCGCGAAGCAGCCCAGCGCGTACAGGAGAATGCTGAAGCACAGGCTCGCGAGGTTGCCGAGCGTGTGCTCAAGGAAGCACGCGAGAAGGCCGAGCAAGAAGCCGAAGAGATCCGCAGCGAAGCACGCAAGGATGCTGAGCAGGAGTTGGGCCTGGCCGAAGCGCAAGCAGACGAGCTGCTCGAACGAGCCGAAGAGACTGCGCGGGCCAAGGCGGGCGATATTACAGCCGCAGCTCGCAGCGAGGCGGAGGCGATCACTCGCAAGGCCGACGAGGCACGTAAGCAAGCCGAACGAGACGCAGAAAAGATCCGTAGCGAAGCACGTGACGAGGCGAAGCGTGAGGCAGAAACGATCCGCAGTGAGGCCACGCGGGACGCTGAAAACACACGTAGCGAAGCGCGGAGCGACGCTACAGACATCCGCGATGCAGCACGCAGTGAGGCCGAAGATGAAGCCGCCATCATCATCGAAGAAGCGGTGAAGTCAGGACAACAGTTGGAGCACTTGGATAAGAAGTTCCTGGTGCAAGAACTGCATCGCAGCCCAGAGTTGCTTGAGCGTTACACGCTGTTCAGGCAGTCGCAGACCTCAGGCAAGAAGGGCGGGGCGCAGCAGCGTGCACGCGAGCGCATCGAGAAGCGCCGCCAGCAGCAACAGCAGCGTGATCGTGATGGCGGTATGGAGTTGTAGCACTGCTCTCCCCTGCCCTGTACGGCCTTCTGCGGGCCTAACAGGGGGCCGTCGGCGTCGTAGGTCATTGGCGGCGGGTAAACGGCTGATATTCAGCGAAAATCGAAGAAATCTCGGCTAGGCGGGGCCGGTGTCACTACGTTGCGCAGTGAATTGGCCTGTTGAGTGGCGGAGATAGTGCGCAGCACGTCGGTGTGTACGACGGGGCATGTGCTGCGCAGAAGAGATGTCCGTAGAAGGGCCGACAGAATGTCGTTGTCATTCTGTTGCGTAGTAAAGGTGTCAATAGGATGACAAACCACTTCACTGCCCAATTCACATTGGGGTGTCATGATTCCGGTGGACGGTGA